>CAZVRR010000010.1:0-29713 GCA_964629745.1 uncultured Planctomycetales bacterium
GTGGCGCGCGCAGGCCCGGACCGCCGCGACCACGTCATTCACGTGGCGCGGCCACGCGACGGCGTCGGGCACGATCTCATAAATGCTCGCGTCGGTGGCATAGAGGGCCCGCGCGAGCCGATCCGCGCGGATCTCACCCGCCAACTGCGACCGCAGCTCGTCGACCAGTGCCGCCGCCGGATCGTGGCTCATGCGTGCACTATGCCGGCTGGCGCGGCGTTTTTCCACGTGTCGCCGCCGGCAGTTCATTTCGGACCTGCGGCCCTAAAACGCGCTTCGGTTTGCCGGGACCGGGTCGTACAATGGATGGGGATGGCTCTGTCGCTGGGAAGAGCCGCTAACTGAACTTCACGATCACGGGGCCGGACGCACGCGCCGGAGGAGAAGGCGAATGATCCGCGGGTTCTTGCTGTCGGTTCTGCTTGCCGCGACCGCGCTCAGCGCGGCGGTCGATTCACAAACACTGGTTCCGCCGGAGATCCTGGCCCAGATTCGTGCCGCCGGCCCGACGTCGCTGCCGAGGTACATGACGCCCGCGGAGGCGAAACTGCCCCTGCCGATGCCGGAGCGCGGCGGCGAACCGCCCTCGGGCAGCGTGTACTGTCCGCCGGAGTATGCCCTGAACTCGGGCATCTTCATGTCGTGGGAGGGCTACACGGACAAGCTCACGCAGATGACGGTGGGGATCACGACGCAGGACCCCGACGCGCTCGTTTACATGGTCGTCGACAACGCGTCGGAACAGACGACGGCCACGAGCACGCTGGTCGGGGCCGGCGCGGACATGAGCCAGGTCCAGTTCATCATCCGGCCGACCGACACGGTCTGGATTCGTGACTACGGCCCGCGCTTCATCCTGGAAGACGGCGGGCGCGCGATCATCGACCACATCTACAACCGGCCGCGCCCGCAGGACGACGTGCTGCCGGATTACATCGCGGAGCTGTGGGGCATCGCCCAGTACGACATTCCGCTCACGCATGGCGGCGGCAACTTCCACCTGTTCGCCAACGGCGAGGCGTTCATGAGCAGCCTCATCCTGGCGGAAAATCCGGGACTGACCGAGCAGGACGTGATTGACCTGTACCAGGCCTACCAGAACCTCGACCTCACGATTTACGAGGGTTTCCCGACCAGCTACGACTCGACGCGCCACATCGACATGTGGATGCTGCCCGTCGACGACTACAAGATCATCATCGGGCAGTATGCGGAGTCCGATGGTGCCCCCTACACGATCACCGAAGGGGCCGTGGCCGACCTGACAGCCCGCGGCTACACGGTCTACCGCACGCCGGGCTGGCGGTCGGGCGGTACGCACTACACCTACACGAACGCCGTGATCATGAACGACCTGGTGTTCATGTCGAAGTTCAACGTCTCGCAGGACGTGCAGGCCCTGGCCGTGTTCCAGGAGGCCTTCCCCGACAAGACCATCTACCAGATCGATTCCTCGGACATCATTACGGCCGCCGGCGCCCTGCACTGCATCGTCATGCACGTGCCCGCCGAAGTCGGCCTGAAGGTGACCCTGCTCACCACGATTCCCGAGTTCATCCCGCCCGGCGCCCCGCTGGACCTGACGGTCGAGATTCTGGAGCGCGGCGAGCAGTACGTCGCCGACTCGGGCTTCATGTACTACCGCACGGACGACGGCGCATTCGCGCCGCTGCCGCTCACGCCGCTCGGCGAATCGCTGTACCAGGCGACCATCCCCGCCCCGGCCTGTGGCGACCTGCCCGAGTTCTACTTCTCGGCGGCGGGCGACGGCGGCTCGACCGTCACCGATCCGCCGGATGCGCCGCTGCACACGTATGCGACGGCGGTGGCCACCATCACGACGGTGCTGGACGACGATTTCGAGGCGGAGCTGGGCTGGACCGTGGAAAGCATCGCCTTGAGCGACGGCGCCTGGGACCGCGGCGTGCCGGTGGCCGACGCGGGCATCGGCGTGCCGACCGCGGACTTCGACGGTTCGGGCTCCTGCTGGTTGACCGACAACACCATGGGCAACTCGGACGTGGACGGCGGGCCGACCTTGCTGATCTCGCCCACGCTCGACCTGAGCGGCCTGGGCAACCCGCGGCTGCGTTATGCGCGCTGGTTCTATTGCGACGACGCCGCCCCGCCGGCGCAGGACTTCTTCGACGTCGAGGCGTCCAACGACAACGGTGCGAGCTGGGTCCTGCTCGAGCACACCGCGTCGACAAATCAGTGGGATTACCCCGAGTATTACCTGGCGGACTACCTGGCGTTGTCGGACCAGATGAAATTCCGCTTCATCGCCATCGACAATCCGAACAACTCCAAGACCGAGGCGGCGGTGGATGCATTCTGGATATTCGAGGCCTCCTGCGCGGAATTCACCGCCGGTGACACGAATTGCGACGGGGCCGTCAATGCGTTCGACATCGACCCGTTCGTGCTGGCACTCACCGATCCCGCCGGCTACGAGGCGGCGTTCGACGATTGCGATCTGAGCACGGCCGACGCCAACGGCGACGGGACGCTCGACGCGTTCGACATTGATGCATTTATTGGCCTGCTGACGCCGGCCTAGCGGTCCGCTGCAACGGGTCGGTACTGCTTTGACACCGGTTGGAAACCGGTGCCACAGTCGAGAAAAAGCGGTGCGCCCACCGGTTGGAAACCGGTGCCACAGTCGGAAAACCGGTGCCACAGTCGGGAAACCGGTGCCACAGTCGGGAAACCCGTGCCACAGTCGGGAAAAAGCCGTGCGCACACCGGTTGGAAACCGTTGGAAACTGGAGCCACAAGGGAAAAGGGATCGAGGGATCGAGGGAGGGCCGCCAACAGAGCCATGAGGCGCAAGCCCATGGACGATTCTCCCGCTGATGACGGTTCTCCGGTTGGAAACCGGTGCCATAGTCGGAAAAGCCGGTGCTACAGTCGGGAAGAGTGGTGCCACAGCTTGGAACCGGTGGCACGAATTCGAGAACCGGCGCCACTGTTTGGAAGAGGGGTGCCGCAGTTTCTTCAACGGACTGCCGGGCGGCAGTGAAGGATATCAATGCGGCCGCCGGGGAATGACGCCGGCGGTGGCATCGTCCGCGCAAAATAAAGCCGGCGCCGTCCCCCCCGAAGTCGGCGCCGGCGAATCCACTGCATCCACCCCGTACTATCGAGCCGGTTGCACGAACAATTGACGCAATGGCCAATTCGAGCCGACCAGCCGTCAGGGATCGATCAGGCCACTGCGAATCGCGAAACGCGTCAACAGCACTCGATCATGTAATTTGAGCTTGTTCATCAATTTGTGACGGTGCGTCTCGACCGTCTTGGGCGCGAGCCCGAGCTGCCGCGCGATCTCCTGTGATTTCTTCCCGTTTGCGATTTCGACCAGAACCTCAATTTCCCGCTTCGAGAGCGTCGCCAACAAAGTCAGTTCGTTTCGTGGCTCGCGGTCGCGACCCCCGACGCTTCGGAGACTCGCGAGGTCGTCATCGTGCATAAGTCTCTTTCGGACCCGTACTTACCCGCGATCTCCTCGGGCGGCGCTTTCGAGAGCGCCCAGCGCGATTCGCTCCCCCGGGGGCCCTTGTTCCGGGTACACTCACACAGGATCAACGCAGTCTTATCGTGAACGGACCGCTGCGCGCTGAGAAATTCGCAGGTGACGGATCCCACGCGATGGAAATGAAGTCGCTGACGGCCGAATCGCTCTACCGGGAACTCGTCCCCCGGGTAGGCTACATTCGGGCGTACCTCGAGCGCAACATCCCCTCCGGCCTGAAGGCGGTCATTTCCGCGGACGACCTCCTGCAGGAGGTCTGGATCGCCGCCGATGCAACGGTGGACACCTTCCAGGCGCGCGAACCGACCGCAGTCGATCGCTGGCTCACGCGGATCGCACGCAACAAGCTGATCAGTGCCGTGCGCGCGGCACGCGCGCAGAAGCGTGGCGGGGGATGGCAGTACGTCCGCCCGTGGCGGCCGGGCGCCACCAGTTTCTCGGATGTCCTGAACCGGCTGAGCTCGGCGGCCCGTACGCCCAGCCACGACGCCCACATGGCGGACGCGGCGCAGCGCGTGCTCATTGGCCTGCAAAGTCTCAATCCACGTCAGCGCCGGGCGGTCGAGCTCTACTACCTCGCCGGACGCACCCGGGAGGAGGTCGCGCGCGAGATGGGCGCGACACCGATCGCAGTGAAGGCCCTCCTGAGGCGCGGGCTCGAGCGGATGCAGGAAGTACTCGGCCCGGAAGCGCATTTTTTCACCGATGCGCGCAGCCAGGTGACCTCGCGCCCCGACGAGGACAGCGATGAGAAACGCTGATGCCGTGACCGGTTGCGACAGCGACGCAGCCGACTCCGATTCGCGCCAACAGCAGATCCAGCAGATCCTTACCGCCGTTGCGCGGCGGCTCGATCTCGGCGAAGCCATCCAACAGGAGGACGTGGAACAGCAGCATCCCGGCCTGATGCCGGAGCTCGGCGGACAGTTGCGCGTGTTGCTCGCCGCGCGCGAACTCGCGTGCGAGGCGGCCGGGGAACGGGAGGCCGATCTGGCCCGGGCCCAGGAGGATGCCGAACTCGAACTGCTCCGCGAGGGCCTCGAGGGTTACGAGGTTCAGGAACGCATCCGCTCCGGCGGGCAGGGCTGTGTGTACCGCGCGCGCCAGGCCGGTACCGGGCGCACCGTCGCGATCAAGGTCATCCTGGAGGGCCCCTGGGCCACGTTGCGGCAGCGCTCACGGTTCGCACGCGAGATCGAGCTCGTCGCCCGACTGCGGCACCCGAACATCGTCGCCGTACACGATTGCGGCGTCGTCAAGGGGCGGAACTACTACGTCATGGAGTTCGTCGAGGGCGACCAGATCGACGACTTCGCCGCGGTCAAGGATCTGGCCCCGCGCGAAATCGTGCGGCTCATCATCAAGGTCTGCGATGCCGTGCATCATGCGCACCTCAACGGCGTGCTGCATCGCGACCTGAACCCGGCGAACATCCTGGTCACGCCAGAGGGCGAGCCGCGCGTTTACGACTTCGGCCTGGCGAAGGACCTCTGGACCGAGGACGCCTCGGTGACGGGCGTGGGCTGCGGCACGCTGCCGTACCTCAGCCCCGAGCAGGCCGGGGCCGACGACGGCCGGGCCGACGTGCGGACCGATGTCCATGCGCTGGGGCTGATCCTTTACGAACTGCTGGCGGACATGCTGCCCTACCCCGTGCAGGGTGACGCAGCCACCGTGCGGCGCACGATCCTCGAAACCGAACCGCGGCCGATCCGGCAGGCACTGGCCGAGTACAAGTCGGGGTGGGCCGCCGGTCGCGAAAGCGTCGACCGCGATCTCGAGATGGTCCTGACCAAGGCCGTGGCGCCGCGAAAGGCGGATCGCTACCAGACGGTGGCGGACTTTGCCGCCGACCTGGAGCGCTGGTTGGCGGGCGCGGCGGTGGCCGCGCGTGCCGGTCACCGGCTCTACGTCGTGCGAAAGGCGCTGTGGCGGCATCGGGTCGTCGCCAGCTTTGCCGCCGGCCTGCTGATTGCACTGGGCGTCGGTGCCGCGGGTGTCGTTCATTACTGGCTGCAGGCGCGAGCGCAGCGCGACGTCGCGCGGACCGCCGCCAACAAGGCGTACGACTTGTTCGACTTGGCGCTGACGAACATCGAGGAGGAAATGCGCCCGTTGCCCGGCGGTGTGGCCGCCCGGGATCGGCTCGTGACGCTGCTGGCCCAGCAGTTCCCCGCGCTCGAGGAACTCGCGCACGCCGGCGTCGGGCTCGACCGGATTCGCCTGAGTCTGCTCGAGAAGTGCGGCGACCTGGCGAAGCAGCAGGGCGATACTCCGCAGGCGGAGCAATATTACGGCGACTTCCTTCGCGCGCTGGAGCTGGTGTCGGACCCGGATGCGAGCCGTCAGGCCAGCCGCCTGCGGGCGTATCGCAAGCTGGCCGCGGTCTCCCGCGAGCGGGCCCAGCTCCTGGACGAAGGCATCCGGCTCGGCGAGACCTTTGCCGGCGGTTCCGGCCTGGACGAAGCCGGCCGCCTGGAACTGTGCTGGCTGCTTCAGGACAGCGCGTCCCTGCACTTCGCGGGTGGAAATTCGCGCCGCGCGCTGGACCAGTGCAATCGGACTCTGGAGTTGTGCCCGCGCGACTCGCATGCGCCCGACCGGGCCTGGGCCATGCTCAAGTCAAAGACGTTTCAGATGCGCAGCAATTGCGAAGCTCAGCTCGCGGTCGGCGACTGGGAAGCCGATATCCGGGAGTCCACGCGGATCTGCGAGGAGTTGCTGGAACACTTTCCCGCCGACGTGGAATGCCGGCACATCCTGCTGAAACGCCTGTCCGGCTGGGGTTTCGCGCTCTGGCGCAACAAACGGCTGGACGAAGCCTTGACCTATCTCACGCAGGCCGCCGCTCAAGGCGCGTTGCTCGCGCAGCTCGATCCGGCGTCCACCGAGTACCTGAACGACCGGCAGATCGTGCACGATACGCTCTCGCGCGTGTACTTCGATCAGAAGAACCTCGAGCAGGCGGTGCTGGAATGCCAGACCGGGCTCGAGCTCGTGCAGCAATGGGCGGCCGTGGCGGGCGAAGCCGATGCCCGCGCCGCGCTGTACCGGGCCCTGCGCGCCCGTGGCTGGATCGCGCGCAGAACCGGCGACCTCGCGACCGCACACGCGGTCGGGTCGAAGGCGGTGGAGGTCGCGAAAGAGATCGTGGGCCGCGACCCCCACTCGGCGAGGACCTGCTCCGACCTGGCGGGTGCCTACGACGACGTGGCATATGTCCATCGTGAGCAGCAGAACTGGGAGTCGGCCATCCAGTTCGGCCAGCTGGCGCTCGATCAGGTGCGGTGGATGTTCGACGCGCCGGACTGCCCGGTCGACTTCGTGCTGTCCGCGATACAGAGTTCCACGAACCTGGCGTTCAGCCACGTGGGCCGCGGGGCCGTCGCGGACCTGGACGCGGCGACGGCCCTGTTTGATGCGGCGGCCGCACATCTCGACCGCCTCCAGGCCGCGAATCGCCTACTCGCCAGCGCCAGTAAAGTGGACTACCTCCGCCGCGAGATACGCGACGGCTACGCGCAGATCCAACTGATCCGCGATCCGGTCGGCCCGCCCGCGCCAGGCCAGGTCGTTCAGGACGGCGGTGCGACGGGCACGTCCGCCGGCTCATGCGTGCCGTTCACCAGCGGTTCGCCGGCCCCCGACAGCGTGAAGGAATAGTCCAGCGCGGCCGTGATCGCGTACGGCGGCGTAGCGGGCGGCTCCGGCGGCGTGTACGTCGCGCCGGCCAGCTCGTACGACAGGTCGTCGTCTTCGGGGTCCACGGCGCTCGCCACGCCGGCAAGTTCCGGCGGAAGCACGAATTCCGCAGCCGTCGGCGCCGAGACGTCCGCATGGTCCACCCACCACAGTCCGTCCGCGGTATTCAGCTCCGGGTTGGCGTGCTGCCAGATCGTTTCCGACAGGTCCGCGTGCACCTGCCGGATCTCGATCTCGGTGACACGCCATCCGACGGCGGAACAATCCGTGTCCTCGTACGCCAGCCGCAGCGCGATCTTGAATGCGACAGGCGAACTCGGTTCGGAGGGCGTTTCGTGGAGCACATATTTTGCCGTCCATTGCGCGGGGGGCTGACAGGGGTCGGCACGCCCCGACTGCGCCAGTGCCGTGATCGCGATGCCCAATCCGAGTACGTGCAGGGTTCCATAGCGGGACATGAGAGACTCCCCGGCGGCGTGAGCGCGCAACCCCCGCGCGGCGCGAATCCCCACGGGTTCGACTGAAGAATCCCGCTCGGGTTATGCGATGAAGTGACCGGCCGATTACCGCCACCAGCGGCCGGCTCCGTGGATGCTGAACGCGATCCACGCTCCACGGGACCGGCAGCGCGCGGAATTTGGTCCGAGAGGTCCAGTTCAGCGCGCTTTGCGTTGAATCAGATGGCTGTTCGGCGGGTGAGGGAACTTCCGATGTTGACGCCGAGAGAAGGTCAGTACGACGTCGGCTCGATCGTCTATGAGACGGTCGACGAGTTCTACCGGCTGGTGGCGGCCAATCCTACGCGCAGCCGGGCACGGAACCTGTTACGCCAACTGCGCACCGGCGACTCGCGCATTGATCGGCACGTGCGCGAACTGGCCCAGATCACATTCGCGCTGGCACTGGTGCGTTTTCGAATGCAGCAGCGTGCAACGGCACATAGCAGTTCGCTGGACGTGACCGACAACTGCTGCGGCTGAACTGTGCCCCGGAATTCCCGCCCCGGTCGAACGCCTCAGCGCGACAGCACCCCCGTGGCCCATGTGCTGGGATCGGCATTCCAGCCCAGCTCATCGTCAACCGTCAGGTGCTGCGCACCGTGCTGGGTATCCTTGATCTTGTAGAACACGCCGATGCGGGGATGCTCAGCCGGGTCCCATCCGGCCAGGCACTCACCCGGAATCGCCACCTCCAGCGCATAGGAACGGCGCGTGACCGTGGCGGCGACTTGGACGCGTGCCAGGTCGATCTTCGGCGGCGGCTCCTTCGCGCGGCTCAGGCGGTGTGTCCCGACCACCGGTCGATCGCCCCGCGCGCCGCCGCCGGTCGGCAGCACGTAGAAGAAGTGACAGAAGCGCGTCGCGCGCTTCACGTCGCGCGTATCGCGCGTGTCAATGCAAATCCGCACGCCGTCCTTCTTCCACCAGTGCTCGAGGTCGCAGGCCGGCGGCCCCGACCGCTGCGGCACGTCGAATGCGAAGCACAGATGCTGCTCGTTCCAGGCCCAGTACACGTCCGCAAAGGGTGGTTGGCCTTCCAGCTCGACAAGCGGCGGAACCAGGAAGTGCGGCCCCCACTTGCTCAGGTCACCATCGATCACCGGCGTGCGCGCGCGGAACGGAATCGGCAGCTCGAACCGGAAGAACGCGCGGCGACAGATGCAATCGATCATGGCGAGGAACCTCGGCGGCGCGGTAGAGGACTCCGCTCAGAACTCGGGAATGACCGGCAGCAGCACGTGCGAGGGATGCTCGGCGTCGTGATAAATCGTCTGCCGGGCCGGCACGAAGTCGGTCTCCTTCTCGTTGTGACCGCCGGTATTGAGATTCCGCGAGAAGAACGGAAACGAGGCGGAGGCGACTTCCACGCGCAGCCGCTGGCCCGCGGGCACCTGGATCCCGGTCTGCCACAGGTCGAGATGAAACTCGTAGATCCGCCCCGGTTCGAGGAGTTCGGGTGTGCGCATCGACTTGTGGAAGCGGGCGCGCAGCCGTCCTTCGACCAGCGGAAGCACCTGGCCATCGGCATTTACGGTGAGTACGCGCACGAACCAGTCGGTGTCGCGCGCCGACGACGAGGCGTAGAGCACGGCGGACAGCGGCCCCGTGAACGTGAGCGGCTGCTCCAGCGGCAGTCCGTCCGCAGGCTGCGACTGCGGCGCGGCGGGTTGGTTTTGCGCGAGCGCCGGCGCGCCGCAGAGCAGAACAAGTGCGGAGCAGACACGCCGCCCGCGACGCGCGAGAGTTCTCATCACGGACCTCCGGGAACGCGGCATGGAACGATTGCAGGCGGCATCATAGGTTCGCCTGTCGGCCGTCGCGAATGCAGACCGGTCAATGGTTCAGGAACCGCGCCGACCTTGCGGCCGCACGACGAGGTCGTACCCATCCGTGTCGATGCACTGAACCGTCAGTCCGTGGCCCGGTTCGTGAGCGGCCCGGGGCGCCGCGCGCAGCCGGCACACCGCATCGACCTCGGGCGCCTGGCCCGCATGACGTGCGACCAGCCCCGCACCGGCATCGTCAGGACCGTCCACGACCACGTCGAACGTTGTGCCGACCCGCCGGCGCGCCGCGGCCAGCGCGACGTCCTGCTGGACCAGCATGAGCTGCTCGTAACGTTCGCGCTTCACCGCCGAATCCGGGTGTCCCGGCAGGCGCGCGGCGGGAGTCTCCGCCTCGAAGCTGTAGGGGAACGCTCCGACCGCCTCGAACCCGAACCCGCGCACGAATTCGACCAGCTCGGCGAACTCGGCGTCGGTCTCGCCGGGGAACCCGACGATGAACGTCGTGCGGATCGTGACGCCGGGGATGCGGCGCCGGATTCTTTCGAGCAGTCGCTCGGTCGCCGGGCGATCGATTCGCCGCCCCATGCGCCGCAGCACCGCGCTGCTGATGTGCTGGAGCGGAATGTCGATGTACTTCACGATGCGCGGCGCATCGGCGATCGCAGCGAGCACCGCGTCATCGAGCACGGTCGGGTACACATACATCAGCCGAATCCAGCGTGCCCCGTCGCACGCGCCGTCGAGCGTGCGAAGCAGGCTGGGGAGTCGGACGCCGCTCGCCAGGTCCGTGCCGTAGCTCGTCGTGTCCTGCCCGATCAGGATCAACTCTCGCGCGCCGTCCGCCAGCAGCTCCCGGCACTCGGCCACGAGCGCCTCCGGCGGCTTCGAGTGCATCGGGCCGCGGATCGACGGGATCGTGCAGAACGTGCATTTCTGATCGCAGCCTTCGCTGATGCGCACGTACGCGTAATGCCGCGGCGTCAGGCGCAGCCGGCCCTGGTCGGACCAGGCGCTCGGATGGTAAGCGCCCAGGTACAGGTCCGACCCGCGGCGGCTGCCGGGGCCGCGTGTGCCCCACACCGCGCGCGGCACGTCATCGCGGTTGTTCACGCCCACCAAGGCGTCAATCTCGGGGATCTGCGTGCGCAGCGACTGGCCGTCGCGCTGGACGAGGCAGCCCGCGACGACGATTCGGCGCAGCTCGCCGCGCCGCTTGCGCTCCGCCAGCTCTTCGATCACGCGCAGCGCTTCATCGCGCGCCGCCCCCAGGAAGCCGCAGGTATTGACCACGATCGTGTCGGCGGCCGACTCATCGGCGCTCACGATCGCGCCCGACTCGGCGATCTGCCCCAGCATCCGTTCCGAGTCCACCAGGTTCTTCGCGCAGCCGAGCGAAACAAACCCGACGATTGGCGGCGGGCCATCGGACGGGGCGGCGGCGGACGGGGTGCGGCGCGCGGTCGGCGCGCCGCTGCCCCCGAGTACCGGCAACGAGACGACGCCGCGTTTCTGCCCGGCACGATCCGGGCGCTGCTGTTTCGACATTACCTCTTCGCCTGTCGCCGACGATCAGCCCGGCCCAGCGGCCCTCGCCCCCTGATGAACGATGCTTAAGATTAGTCCGCCCGGGCGGCCCCGGCAACGTAGCGCCGCGGCCCGGACTGGAATGGACGCGCGGCGCAGCGCGGAACGCAGCGGCCGGGCGTCGATCTGGAGGCCAGTGCGATGGATCTCGTCTTCGGGCAAACGGACAAGCCCTACCCTGAAATCTACCAGCTCCTGATCGGCTGCGTGAACCCCCGGCCGATTGCGCTCGTCTCCACCCTGTCCGCCGACGGCCGGCCGAATCTGGCGCCGTTCAGCTTCTTCAACATGGTTTCCGGCCGGCCGCCCGTGCTGATCGTCTGTCCGGCGCTGCGCCGCGACGGCACGCCCAAGGACACGCTGCGCAACATTCGCGCGACCGGCGAGTTCGTCGTGAACGTCGTGACCGCGGCGATGGCCCCCGCCACGGCGCGGGCGGGCGCCGACCTGCCGCCGGGTGCTAGCGAGTGGGAGTACGCCCCGTTCACGCCCGTGCCGGCCCGCCTGGTGAAGCCGGCCTGCGTCAAGGAGTCGCCCGTGCACATCGAGTGCCGGCTGCGCGAGATCGTCGTGCTGGGGACGGGACCCTCCGCCGGCAATGTCATCTTCGGCGATTTGCTGGCCATCCACGTCGACGATGCGGTCTGTGATGAGCGCGGACGGATCGACCCGTTGCGCCTGCCCACCGTCGGGCGCCTCGGACGCAAGTGGTACTGCAACGTGCAGCAGCCCTACGAGCTCGAGATCCCGGTCGTCTGAGCGATTTGATCGGCGACACGCTCGATATCCGGCCGATCCCGCGGTGTCGCGACGTCGCGCAGCAGGAACCAGCGTTCGACATGCTCGAGGCTCTCGCCGGGCTGAAGCGTGGCGAGCGGGCCGAGCGTCTCGATTTCCAGCATGTCGGCGTTCGTGAATGTCTCAATCAGGCAGCCAAAGTCGGGGTACGTGCGGTCAGCGTGCGGGACGACGCGCTTGACCACCAGGTTCCCGCCGCGCGCGTACGCAATCCAGTTCACCGATCCGCCCACGCCTATTTTCTGCGGCAGCGGCCGCGCCGCGTCCTGTCGCAGGAGGATCCCGGTCCGGCCGAACACCCAGCGCGGGTCCGCCAGGTCCGTGTACGCCCACAGGGTCAGGACGCCGTTCGGCAGGAGCTGCTCCGGAAACCTGCCGCGTGGTGGGAGTGGCAGAATGGCCACGCCGCCCGGGGCCATCACGGACAGGGCCCACGGCGCCAGTTCCACCGGGTGGTCCGATTCGTTGATCAGCCGATGTGTGACGACGGCTGCCGGCGCGTGGTCCACGAGGGTGACGTCGAGTTCCTTGCGCACGCCGGTCAGCGCCTCCGTGGCCGGCGAAGCGCGCAGGCCGCCCGGCAGCGGGGTGGTCTGCACGGGCGCGTTGTCGGGGACATAACTGCGCTGCGGATGTTCGGGGGCAACCCACAGGCGATGGCCGCCGTACGGTCGCCATGCGGCGTCGCCCGTGCGGCCCGCGTCGGCGGAAAAGACATGGAACTCGTTCGCCCCGCCCGGCAGGCCGAAATGGATCACCCGCGGACCCACGTCCGCGGTGACGATCAGTTCGACCGCGGTGTTGTTCAGCCGCCAACAATTCTTCCAGCCGTAGCAGGAAACGCGCTCCATGGCAGCACCTCATTCACGCGGCGGCGCACAACTGCATCCACGCCAGCACGAGTTCGGCCGAGCGGGAAATGAGAATCAGCAGCAGGGCGGCCGCCGTGGCCCAGGCCCAGGAGCGAGGCCAGCCGGCCGCCGCGTGTGCAAGGATTGCGAACAGGTAAAACACGAACGTACCGGAGTACAGGAACACGTGCTCGTTGCCGTACCACAGGTGCAGGACCGCGGTGAGGAGCAGGCAGGCCAAAGCGGCGCTCAGGGTGGCGGGAGCGCGCCGCGCAACCAGCAGCGTCCCCACGCCGACGGCCAGCACCGACCACCAGGCCCCCAGGGCAGCGCTGGCCTGGAAGCCGGTGTACTTGCCGGGGACGATTCGAAGTTTCGGGCCGTCAAGTTCCTGCGCGGGCGGCGTGCCGACGACACCTTCAGCCAGGACTGCCCGGGCGACGCTGCGGACACGCGCACGCCAGTCGCGGGGCGTCGAAAGGCCTGCTCCGCCGAGGTCACGCCGGAACACACTTGGCTCCAGCACGGCGGCGCTCTCCGGAAACATGATGAGCTGCACGGCGCCGCCGGCCGCCAGCAGGATCGCGATCGTCGCGGCCCAGCGCAGCCCGGTCCGGCGCAGCGGCCGCAGCGGACCGGCGACAAAGCAGATCGCTGCCGTCATGGCCTGCGTGAGCATGGCGCCAGTGGCCAGGGCGCCCAGCAGCGCCTCGTGCCGCACCCGCACCCAGCGGTTGACGCGACAGGCCACCAGCCAATGGAGGCCCACGATGGCGGCCGCCACCAGTGCGTAAGTCTCCGGAATGGAGCCAAATACGACGTGCCCGGCACTGGCCGCGAGCCCTGCCGCGAGCAACAGGCCAGTGAGGCGTGAGCCGCTCACCCGCCGAAAGTAATCCGCGGCCAGTGCGGCGGCGCCGCCCGCCGCGATCGCGCTGAGGCTGACCGCTGCGATGGCGCGCGGCAGCGCGAGTTGCAGGAGCCACAGGGCGCCGCGTCCGACCGGCAACACGAGTGGATGCTTGAGCGCGACCGGATTGTCATCTACCCACAGTCCGCCGCCGATCAGCCGCAGGTACAGCGGCCCGTCCGAGTCGAAGAGCACGAGGTCGTCCCGGAATTGCCAGCGTGCGGCGATCGCCGAACCAATGGCGAGGTATGTTCCCGTCGTCATCAGCCCCAGCACCAGGCAGGCGGCGGCCCAGCGCCACCCGCCGCGAAGCGCGGCGCGCGCTCGCGGCACGTCCAGGCGCAGCAGGCTGGCGGCCAGGCTGAGGACCGCGGGCATGCCGCAAGCGCCGGCGACAATGAGTGACAGCAGCAGGAATGCGGTGCGCGGCTGACGGTCCGCGCCCGCCAGGCCGCCGAGCAGCGCGGCAGCAACGCCGGCCGCCGCGAGGACCAGACCACAAACCGGCAGCCTCCACAAGAAGGCCCGGTCGCGGCGGCCGAGCAGGACGAGCAGTGCCGCCACGGGCCACAGCCCCAGCAACTCGGCCCATGGTTCATGTGCCATGTGTTCTCTCGTGCGACCGGGCGCCCGGAGTGGGCGCGGGGCAGGAGGATTGTACCGATCCACGTCGCGCGGGTGCGGATCGCGATTTTGCTTGACCGGCCTCTTCGGACCGCTATCGTCACGCGCAGAAGCAGCGAGGCACGTCGGAGGTATTCCTTGAGCGACCCGGCGACGACAGTCCGGCCCGAGATCGAGCAGCACACCCGGCAACTGCCGCCGTACCGCGTGATCCTGCATAACGATAACGTGAACACGTTCGAGCATGTGATCCGGGCGATCCTCAAGCTCACGCAACTCAACGAGCAGGAAGCGATCGACCGCACGCTCGAGGCGCACGAGACCGGGCACAGCCTGCTGCTCGTGACGCATCGCGAACGGGCCGAGCTCTATTGTGAGCAATTCGCCACGTATCGCCTGAAAGTGACGGCCGAGCCGGACGGCTGATGTCGGCGCATTTTTGCGGGACGCGGATGCGGGATGCGCCGGGGGTGGCGGGACGGCACTCGCGCGCGTTCACGTCCCGAGTGTCGGGCAGGGCGCGCCGGAGGGAGGCCCTGATGAAAGCCCGCGACATCGCGGCGGGGGGCAAGGCCGCTCCATCGCGCGCCGTCCCGACGGGACGGCATGAACAACGGGGAAAGGGGAAAACAAGCGTGCGCGGCGCTGTCCCAGCACTGCGTGCTGGGCAACCGTCAATGTGTCCCTTCGGGACACGGATGCGGCGCCGTACCGCCGCCGCACGATCGGACTCGCGCGTCCAGGTCCCGAGACGGTGGCGTCGTGCGTGCCCTTTTCACATTCCGACGTGGCGATGTCGCGCGTGCCGTTCCACATTCCGACGTGCCGATGTGGCGCGCGCCGTTCCACGGGCCGAGGTGCGCGCAGGGCGTCCCGACGGGACGGCCTGATGAGAGCCCGCCACGTTGTGGCGGGGGCAAGGCCGCCGCATCACGCGCGCCGTCCCGACGGGACGGCGTGAACGACGTGGCTGCGCGGAGCGCGGCGCAGCGCTGTCGCGGCATTGCGCGCTGGACCACCTTCAATGCGTCCCAGCAGGACACGGATGCGAGGATGCGTCGCGGTCGCATTCTGTCGCGCATCCGGCCACCCCCATTAGGATTTCCCGCCTCGAATTGGTATGCTGAACCTGCGCCTCGCGGGCGCTGGGACATGTTTGCGACCGCCGGCGGGGCGCGCGTTGGGAGACTCGTCATGTCTGCTCCTCTGCTGCGGCTGCTCTGCTCTACGTGCGTCGTTGTTTCGTGTGCACGTGCTGACGGGGGCTGGAATCCACTCGCCGAGCGCGCGGCGGAGACATGCGTCGACCTGCGGCTCGTCTCCATGCCGGGCTCGCCCGCCGTGGTGGGCTGCTGGCAGGAACTGTCGCCGGACGGCGGTCGCGTGCCGTACTTCGCAATCAGTCTCGACGGGGTCCACACGACCATCCTGCGGCCGGCGGCCCATCGCATTCGGCTGCGGGACAGCGAGTTCGATCCGCTGCGCGGCGTAGCGCCGGTCGAGCCGCAACTGGCCGCCGACGATGCTGTCGGCGTGTACTTCGTGCAATTCGTTACACAGCCGCTGGCGGAATTTCGTGCCGCCCTCGAGAACCACGGCGCCCGGGTCCTGAAGTACTTCCCGGAGCAGGCGTACATCGTCCAGGCTTCGCCCGCCGCACGGGAGGAAATCGGGAACCTGCCATTCGTGCGCTGGATGGGACCCTATCAACCCGCCTACCGGCTCGGCGCCACCATACGCGAGCTGCTCGTTGCCGGGGACGCCGTCCCCGAGCAGCGCTACCGCATCCAGATCTGGGATTCGGCCGCCGCTGCCAAGAACGCCGTCGCGGCGCGCCTGTCACATCGCGGGGCGCGCGTGGATTGCGCAAGCGCCGGCAAGTACCTGCTCGAGGCGACGCTCACGGCGGATCAACTCCGCGAGGTGATCCGGTGGGACGACGTGGCGTTCGTCGAACCCTGGGCCTCCGCCGAGCCCGACATGAATCTCGTTCGCATCGACGGCGGCGCCGACGCGCTCGAGGGTGAAGGAGGCTACGACGGGACCGGCGTGCGCGGCGAAGTGCTCGATCTGGGCTTCAACCTCGACCACATCGATTTCGCGTCGCGGCCGCTGATAGAACACACCCTGGTTTCTTCCGACATGCACGGCGCGGCGTGCACGGGGATTCTTTTCGGCGACGGAACGGGCGAGCCGGCCGCGCGGGGACTGTTGCCGGGCGGGCAGGGCATCGTGGCCGACTGGATGCAAATCACGTCCCGCTACGATCACACCGCGGAGTTGCTGGAAGCACCGTATTTCGCCGTGCTTCAGTCCGCCAGCCTGGGCTCGCCACACTCGACGGACTACACGACCGTCTCGGCCGACATGGACGCCCTGCTCATGGATTTCGAAGTGCTGCATTGCCAGTCGCAAGGCAATACGGGGTCTACCCTTTCGCGACCCGAAGCCTGGGCCAAGAACATCGTCGGCTGCGGCGGCGTCAAGCACTTCGACACGCTGGATCTCGGCGACGATACCTGGGACCACTATGCCAGCATCGGGCCGGCAGCCGAGGGACGGGTGAAGCCCGACCTGTGCTACTGGGTCGATATGGTCTACACCGTGACCTGGCCGGGCAGCATGGCGTATGACGATTTCGGCGGCACAAGCGCGGCGACGCCGTGCGTTGCAGGACACTTCGGGCTCTTCTACCAGATGTGGTCCGACGGGGTGTTTGGAAATCCGGTGGATCCCACCGGCAGCGTCTTTGACAACCGGCCGCACCTGTCCACGGCCCGCGCGTTCCTCATCAATACGGCCAATCAATATCCCTTCAGCGGGACAGGCCATGACCTGACGCGCGTGCACCAGGGCTGGGGTCGGCCGAATGTGCAAAACCTGTGGAATCTGCGTCAGAAACTGAGCTTCATTGACGAAACGGTCGTGTTGTCGAACCTCCAGACACACGCGCTTGCCGTGCCGGTCGCGGCCGCGGAGCCCGCGCTGAAATGCACGCTGGTGTACACGGACCCGCCGGGCTCGCCCGCGGCGTCCCAGGCACGTGTCAACGACCTCACGCTGAAGGTCACGTCGCCGTCCGGAGTGACCTATTGGGGCAACTTCGGGCTGCTGGCAGGCAACTGGTCAATTCCGGGTGGCGAGCCTGACACGATCAATACGATCGAAAATGTCTTCGTTGCGGACCCCGAGCCCGGCACCTGGGTTGTCGAAATCCTCGCCAGCGAGATCAACGAGGACGCTCATCCCGAAACGCCGGAGCCCGATGCGGATTTCGCACTGGTTGTGTCCGGCACGCCCGGCGCCCCGTTGACGCTCTCGCTGGTCGGCGATCCGCCGGAGTTCATCGCCCCGGCTGTACCGACCACGCTGCAGGTGGAAATCCGCGACGGAGCGGAAACGTACGTGCCCGGCAGCGGGCGTCTGCATTTTTCGTACGGGGGCGGAGAATTCCAGGAGGTGCCCCTGATTTCAGTCGGGGGGGCGATCTTCGAGGGAGCTCTGCCGTCACCCGCCTGCGGGGACCATCCGCGGTACTACTTCAGCGCCGAGGGCAGCGCCGGTTCGTTCGCCTATTGCCCGCCGGCGGGAGCCGACGACCCGTTTACCGCCACCGTCGGGACGGTGAGCGCGCTCTTGCACGACGATTTCGAGCAGGATCTGGGCTGGACGGTGGAAAGTGTGACTCTGACGGACGGAGCCTGGGAGCGGGGTGTGCCGGCGGACGACGGTACGGCGGGGGATCCGACGGCCGATTTTGACGGCTCCGGGCAGTGCTATCTCACCGCCAACCGTCCGGGGAACTCCGACCTCGACGGCGGACCGACGCACCTCACGTCAGCGCTGCTTGACATGGCAGGCCTGCCGCACGTTGTTCTGACGTATGCCCGATCGTGGGCCAACGATGACCAGGACGATGACCCCTATGACGTCGCCGTCTCGCCGGACGATGGCGCGACGTGGTACCTGATCGAGCGCGTCGCAAATGTCACACCGGGTTGGGTCGCGCAGCGGTGGAACTTGGAGGATTTCTCCCCGCTGACCGGAACGATGAGGCTGCGGTTCAGCGTGACCGACTATCCCAACAACTCGATCGACGAGGGCGCCCTGGATGCGGTTCACGTCTACGGCGTCAGTTGCGGCGACGGCGCGGGGCGCGGCGATCTGAACTGCGACGGGGCGGTCGATGTATTTGATATTGATCCGTTCGTGCTGGCCCTGACCGATCCGGCCGGCTATGCGGCTGCCTACCCGGATTGCCCGCGCGAGCACGCGGACTGCAACGGCGACGGCGCGGTGGACGCCTTCGACGTGCGCGGAATGCGAGGCCGGCGCTCCGCCACCCCGCGCCGCTGTTCGCCGCGGAGCGCAAGAAGAGGGGGAGTGTGGCACGGCCTGCGATCGCTCGCGTCCCAGACGCGAGCGACCGCAGACCGTGGCACCCTGAAACTGCGCGGAATACGAGACGCGCGCTCCGCACCTGCCGCGGGCGCGGGGTGAAATCCGGGTCGAAACCCTTGTAGCGCCACCTGGGAGCTTCGTATTCTGCAAGTGCGCTGGGCATGACCCGCCTCATACGTGGAGAGTCTCGGAAACTGCTCGCGGTGGTCTGTGGCGGGCGACAGGGGGCGACGAGTCTGACGTGCCGGACGGCCGCTTCGGCCGCCTGCCCGTCCATTTCCCATGCTCCGCGCAGGAACAGTCGGCGCGCTCCGGCTGCCGCCCCGCGCGGCGTGCAGTCCGCCCGCCCGGAGGAATCGACATGTCTGCCATCACGCCGGTTCGATTACTGCTTGCCTTATTCCTGAGCGGCTCGTACGTGCTGCCGGCAGCCGGCCAGGTGAAGGAACCGCCTTCATCGGCCGCTGTTACGGATGCAAACTGGCGCACGGTCATCATTCCCGATAGTGAGCTGACGATCTGCACGTGGGATGAGTTCACCGGCGCAGGCCGCACGCAGTCGTATTTTTCCGTGCTCCGCGCCGGATCGGTGATCGCACATCCAAAACCGATCACGTACACGCTCAAGCTGCGGCACGGCGCATTTGATCCGCTGGTGCGGGTTGGAGTGGCCGAACCGGCACTTGCGGCAGACGCCGATACGCGTGTGTGGATCGTCCAGTTCATCGCGCCACCGCTGCCGGAAACTCGCAGCGCGCTGCAGGCCTGCGGCGCGGTGATCCACAAGTACCTGCCGGAACACGCGTATCTCGTGCACATGACGCCGGGGGCGCGTGATGCCGTCGCCGCGCTGCCGTTCGTGCGCTGGGTGGGACCGTACCAGCCGGCGTATCGCGTGCAGCCCGCCTTTCGTGCCTGGGCACGCGAGTCAACCGCCGCCGCGGTCCGGTGCAACATCCAGGTTTTCGAGGCCGGCGGCGCGCAGCAGGCGGCCGTCGCGGCGCGAATCGCCGCGTTGGGCGGGACGGTCGTGTCGCCCAACTCCGGCAAATTCCTGCTGGAGGCGCTCCTGACACCCGCGCAACTGCTCGAGGTGGCGCGCTGGGACGAGGTGCACTACATCGATCGCTGGACGCCGGCCGAAACGGACATGGCAAACGTCCGCGTCGTGGGTGGTGCCGACGAGTTGGAGACCGTTGCCGGCTACGACGGCACCGGCGTGCGCGGCGAGGTGCTCGACAGTGGCTTCAACCTCGCGCACGTGGACTTTGCCTCGCGCCCGCTGATCCTGCACACCCCGGTCACCATGGACTTCCACGGCGCCGCGACCTCCGGCATTCTCTTCGGCGACGGCACCGGCGACCCGACGGCCCGCGGGTTGCTCCCCGGCGGCCAGGGCATTGTCGCCCGGTTCGCCGAGTGGGACTCGCGCTACGAGCACACCGCCGAGCTCCTGGAGGACCCGTATTACGCCGTGTTCCAGTCGACGAGTACCGGCGGCGAATGGACCACCGAGTACACCTCCGTGTCCGCCGACATGGACGCGATCCTGTTCGACCTCGACTTCCTGCACTGCCAGTCACAGTCCAATACCGGCAGCCAGCTCTCGCGCCCCGAGGCCTGGGCCAAGAACAACGTCTCGTGCGGCGGCGTGCGCCACTACGACACGCCCGAGCTCGAGGACGACTGCTGGTGTGACTACGCCAGCATCGGTCCGGCGGAGGACGGCCGCATCAAGCCCGACCTGTGTTTCTGGATGGACTGGCTGCGCACCGTCGGTGTGCCGGGACCGACCGACTACACCGACGAGTTCGGCGGCACCAGCGGTGCGACGCCCTGCATCGCAGGCCATTTCGGACTCTTCTTTCAGATGTGGTCGGAGGGCATCTTCGAGAATCCGGTCGCGCCGGGCGGCACGGTCTTCGAGAACCGGCCGCACCAGGCGACGGCGCGGGCCTTTCTCATCAACAGCGCCAATCCGTATCCGTTCAGCGGCGTCAGCCACGACCTGACACGTGCACACCAGGGCTGGGGCATTCCCAGCGTGGCCAACATCTACAACCGGCGTGAAACGACGTTCTGGGTGAACGAGACCGAGCTGCTCGCAGCGTTCGAGACGTTCTCGCACCCGGTCGTCGTGATCCCCGGCGAGCCGATGGTTCGCTTCACGCTGGTCTACTCCGATCCGCCGGGCTCACCCGCGGCCATGCAGGCCCGCATCAACGACCTGACGCTGAAGGTCACATCGCCCGCGGGCGAGGTCTACTGGGGCAATCACGGGCTGATGGAGGGCAACTGGTCGACGCCAGGGGGAGAGCCGAACACGGTGGATACGGTGGAGAATGTCTTCATCGCGGCCCCGGAACCGGGGTACTGGCTCGTCGAGGTCATCGCCAGCGAGGTCAACGAGGACGGCCACGTCGAAACGCCGGAGCTGGATGCCGACTTCGCGCTGGTCGTCAGCGGCGTCGCACCGCCGGGCATCGTGTTGACGCTGCCGGCGCCGATGCCGGACTACCTCGTCCCCGGCCAGCCCACACCCGTGCTGCTCGAGATTCGCGACGGTTCGGAAACCTACGTGCCGGGCAGCGCAATGCTGTGCTACAGCTACGACGGCGGCGCGTTCACCTCGGTCGGCCTCGAGCCGCTGGGCGCTTTTCAGTACCAGGGCGTGCTGCCGGCGGCGCGGTGTAGTGACGCGCCACGCTTCTACTTCAGCGCCGCGGGCAGCGGCGGAAGCGTGATGTACCAGCCGGCGCAGGGTCCGGCGGAGCCGTTCAGCGCCACGGTCGCTACGGTGGTCAACGTGCTGCTTGACGATTTCGAGGCCGATCTCGGCTGGACGGTCGTCAGTGAACTGCTGACCGACGGCGCGTGGGAGCGTGGCCTACCGGCGGACGACGGCACGGCCGGCGATCCGCTGGCGGACTACGACGGCTCCGGCCAGTGCTACCTGACCGCCAACCGCCTGGGCAATTCCGATCTGGACGGCGGGCCGACGCGGCTGATCTCGCCGCCGCTGGACCTGAGCGGCGCCCAGAGCGTGGTCCTGCGTTACGCGCGCTCCTGGGCGAACGATGACCAGGATGGCGATCCGCTGGACGTGGAGGTGTCGGCGGACGACGGGCTGACGTGGATGCTGGTGGAGCACGTGGTGAACATCGCGCCGGGCTGGGTGGCGCAGGAGTGGGACCTGGCGGGCGTGGTGGAGCTGACGTCGACGATGCGGTTGCGCTTCAGTGCGGCGGACTATCCGAACAACTCGCTGGACGAGGGGGCGATTGACGCGGTGGCGGTGATCGCATTGTCCTGCCGCGACGTGGGCGACCTGAATTGCGACGGCGTGCTAAACGCCTTCGACATCGATCCGTTCGTGCTGGCGTTGAGCGACCCGGCCGGCTATGCGGCGGCGTACCCCGACTGCGACCTGTCCGCCGCCGACGTGAACGGCGACGGAGAAGTGAATGCGTTCGACATTGACCCGTTCGTCGAGCTGCTGAGCGGTTGAACCAAGCGACCGCTACGCGCGCCCTGCCGCCGCGCCGCGCGTCCGGGCGCGCGTTTCATGGCGCCGAGCTGCTCAGATCAAATTCGACACTCGGCCGCTCACGCCAGGATACCGGGCCGAAGTCCCTCGGAGCGGTACTCCAGTCCAAGCCCATCCGCGCCAGCTCCGACCGTATTAGTCGCAAATCCCAGACATGAATCACACCTGCCCGGTTGGTGAGCTGCACCAGGCGCGCGCCATCCGGACTGAAGTCGAAATCAGTCGAGGCGTAGCGGTCCGGCGGCTCCAGGATCGCCACATCCTCGTACGTGTCGGCATTCAGCAGCCGGACCGCGTTGCCCCCGGAAGCGGTGCTGGCAATGCTCCCAGGGCGCCCATACGAGACTCCGGCTCCGAAATCCCCCGCTACCGGACGCACGAGGCGCCAAGTCCCGAACTCCCACAGCCGTAACCCGCCGGAGCTGCCACTCACCAGGAACTCGCCGTCGGCGCGAAAGGACACCCACTCTGGACACGTGAACGGTAGTTCGGCGAGCCGGACAGCGCGCTGCACATCCCAGATCTCCGCGCTCGCGGAGGCGGCGGCGGAAGTCGCCGCCCAGCGGGCATCCGGGCTGAGGGCCAGAACTTTCCGACCCATTGCACAACCGAAACGCCGCACGCGGGCCGGCGAATGCAGATCGAGCACGGCGAATTCGCTTTCACTATACCCGCCCAGGCTCGCGGTCGTACCGTCAGCACTGAGTCCGAGAGCAGTGACCCTGGCGCCCACGAAGAGCCGTTGCGCCGGCCCGATGACCAGCCGGCCGTCAGTACGACGCAGCGGCCAGCGATAAACGCCGTCATCATGTCCCGCGAGAAAAAAATCGCCACCGGGATCCACCGCGATGGACCACACGTTGGGCGAGACCAGGCGCGCCTCCTCGCAGCCGCGTTCGACGTCGTAGACCCGAATGCCGCCCGAGCCTTCCGCGGTCGCCCCCTCGGCGGACAACAGTAGCCCACTGACCGGATCAAACACGCCCACGGCCAGGACGAGCCAGGCCGGCTGGCTGGATGCGATTTGCCGGCATTCAGCGGCGCGATTCAGTTCGAAAACGGTGACGTGGTTGGCGCCGCGCTCGGTTAACGTGCCTGCGACCCGGTCTCCGTCGGGCCCGAACACCGGGCCACTGAGATTCAGCTTCAAGAGCAGGCGCTGGCTGCGCACGTCCCACAGGCAGCTTTGCCCGTCCCAACTATTGCTCAACAGCAACTCGCCGTCATCAGAAAAACGCAGATGGACCACGTGCGCTTCGTGGCCCGCCAGCACTCCGCGCCGGCAGCGCTGCTGGGTGTCCCACAGTTCGATTTGAGTCTCCGACGCTCCCGCCAGCAGGGTGCCCGACGGATGCCAGGCGACCGCCCAGGCCAACTTCGTCGATTCAAAAGCGGGCTCGAGCGTGCCGGTTTCCAGGTCCAGAATCCGAGCCTGCGCGTAGTCCGCATGATACAGCGCCAAGCGCCGTCCCGACGGGTCGAACGTCATATACGCCGGACTGCGATCCACCGCCACGCGCTCTGTTTCCCGTCCGCTCTGAAGCTCATAGACGTGGATCGCGCGATCCAGGCGTCCCACCGCCAGGCGGGTGCCGTCGCGTGAAATGTCGTAGCGCGTGCGCTCGGCGGCATCACGCAGCGCCCACTGCATGCGCTGTTCCGGCAACGACCAGACTTCGAGGTGGCGGCCACCAGTCGGCGTGTCAAACAGCCGCGTGAAGTTCTGCCCTTCGAGGGTGGCCCAGTGGATGTTGACGAATCCGCCGGCGGGCGCCGGCAGCTCCGCAACGACCTGCTCATCGGCGATCCGCAGGACCACGATCGACCCGTCGCTGCGCAATACCGCACAACGCTCCAAGGGGCGGTCGAAGTAGCCGAACCCGCGGTCCGGCAAGCTGCGAATCGCGCGCAGGTCTGGCAGGGCCATCGCGGCAATCGCCTCGTTGCGTGCCGCGGCCGTGGGCCCGAGCGCCGCCGCCTGCCGGAGCGCATCCAAGGCCTGGAAGCGTTGGCCAACTTGTCTTCCCAGGCGCGTGGACCGGGCCTGAGCCACCAGGGCGTCGCGGAGCCGCAGCCGGGCCGCATCGGCGGACTCGCGCGCCTGGACCCACAGCATCCAGGCCAGCGCCGAGGAGCCAGCCAGCAGCAGCACGAACGCAGCCGCCACGGCCAGCACGGCGCGAAACCGGCGCACCGATTTCCGCAGCATGTACCACGCGCTGTCGCCCTTGGCTTCGACCGGCTCGTGGCGCAGGTACCGCTGAAGATCGCGCCCGAGTTCCCCAGCGGTTTGGTACCGCCGCTCCTGCGCTTTGGCCAGACACTTGAGCAGCACCGTCGCGAGCTCGTCGTCAATGTCCGGTCGCAGCTTGCGCGGCGCGCGCGGCGCGTCGTGAAGAATGTGCGGTACGACCTCGTGCATCGGGCCGGCGACGGGGTAGGGGAATCGGCCCGTCAGCATCTCGTAGAGCAGGACGCCCAGCGCGTATACATCCGTGCGCGTGTCAATGCGGCCGCTGCCGCCTTCCACCTGCTCCGGCGCGGCCCACGGCAATGAGCCGACGAATTCGCCGGTCAGCGTCATCGCCCGCCCGGGGCCCGCCGTCGACCCGGTCTGCGGCTCCGCCAGCTTCGCCAGCCCGAAATCCAGGATGTGCGGCTGCCCAGCGGGGTCAACGAGAATATTGGCGGGCTTGAGGTCGCGGTGAATGATGCCGCGCACGTGCGCCGCATTGATCGCGTCACAGACCTTGCCAAAAAGCGCCAGAGTCTGCGCAACGCTGTGCGGGGCACTGGACATGTACACATCCAGCGGTCGCCCCGGGATGTAGTCCATTACAAAGTAGAAGTGCCCGGCCGCACAGCCGCTGTCGTAGATGGTCACGATGTTCGGATGCTTCAGCGCGGCCAGCACCTGCACCTCACGCTCGAAGCGTGCGCGATCCAGCTTTCCGGCGAACGCTCCATCGCGCAGGACTTTCAGTGCAACCTTCCGCCCGGTCGACCGCTGTTCGGCGCGGTAGACAATTCCCTGCCCCCCGCGGTGAAGCTCGCCGAGCAGCGCGTATCCTTCAAACGCATCGGCTGGCAAATCCGCCGGGCGTTCGGACCGGCGGCCGGATGACTCCGGCCGGACGTCTCGGGCCCGCTCGATGACTGCCAACCCGCGCAGCGCCTCGGCCAATTCGGGTAACAGCTCGGGATGCGCCGCGCACATCTGCTCGTCCGAAATGGCTTCGCCCGCTGTGCGCCGACACAAGCACTCCTCGACGAGGCATTGCACGCGGCGCGCGCGCTGCTGCGCACCGGCCGGGCCGTGCGCGCGTGAAGTCGAACGGGGTCCGTGAGGCTCGGACATCGGGGCTCCAACGCTCCAACGTTACAGGGGCGTTGCAGACGACGCGCGGTCTTGTCGTAGTCCGCGACGTCCGGACGCTGTGCTGGCTCAGCTGTGTGACAGGAAGCCGGCCCCGTCGCCCAGCGCCTCACGCAGGCTCGCCAGGGCACGGGCGGTCAGCTTCTGCACCGCCCACTCGGTGCGGTTCATCCGGTCCGCGACTTCTCCCACGGAGAGCCCTTCCATGAACCGCAGGCGCAGCACGTCACGGAAGCTTTCTTTCAGTTGCGGCAGGGCGGTCCTGACTGCCAGCAGCGCCTCGCGCCGTGCAACGGAGCGGCTGGGTGTCCGCTGGTGAACCGCCAGCAGCGACAGGACCTGCGTGAGCTGCCCATCGAGACCCCGCGGCGCGCACCGCCCATCGCCGCCGCGTTTGGCGGCGCGATGGGCTTTGATCACATCCAGCAGCCGGTGTTCGGCGATGCGGGCGAGCCAGGATCCGAACGCGTTTGCGCCATTCGGTTGGAATCCGGCCAGTGCCTCCCACCCATCAGCGAACGCTTCCTGAAGAATGTCCTCCGCGTCGACCACGCTCCGCAAGCGCTGGGGAATGCGGCACGAAATGCGCTGCATCAGCGGGCCCGCGTGTCGCACCAGCAGGCGCTCGAACGCCAGCCGCTGGCCGGCCCGCGCCTGCGCGATCAACTCCAGTTCGTCAGGAACCTCAGCCACCATGCCCGTCCGGAAAATTCTCGCCCGGCGCGCGTCAGCGCCGCTCAGGGTTTTCGCTTACTCGGTTGGTGGACGATCATTCGTCCACTGAAGTTCGGGCCCGAATCGCCAGCGCAGGCGATAAGCGGTGAATCTTACACCAGAAACGTCTGCAAAACCAAAGGAATCCGCGCATGCAGCTGAAAACCCGTTCGCACCACCCGCGGGGGCGCCTGCACCTGCTCGCCCTTGTTCCCGCTTGCGCAGCGGCCGGCCTGGTCCAGGCGCAGGCCCCGCTTGGCACCGCCGTCACGTACCAGGGACAGCTCCGCGAAGCCGGCCAGCTGTTTACCGGTACCGCCGAGTTCGTCTTCGCGCTGTACGACTCAGCCGCCGACGGAAACCTGCTGGGCGTGCAGGTCCTGAGCGATGTTCTGGTCGATGACGGGTTGTTCACCGTGCACCTCAATGCGGACGGGGAGTTCGGCGCCGCGGCGTTTGATGGCCACCGGCGCTGGCTGGACATCAGCGTCAACGGTGTAACGCTGGTACCGCGCCAGGAGCTGACCGCGGCGCCCTATGCGCTGTTCGCCGACCGGCCCTGGAGCACCAGCGGCTCGGACATTTTCTACGTGGGCGGGAACGTGGGCATCGGCACAGCCACCCCCCAGGCGACCCTCGAAATCGCCGGCACGCCTGGCGTGGACGGCATCCGGTTCCCTGACGGCAGCCTGCAAACCACCGCGCCTGGCAGCGGCGGCGGGCCATGGCAAACCGATGGAACGGACGTCTGGTACGCCGGAGGTGCCGTCGGCGTGACCGGGAATTCGTCGCCGTTCTCGTCCGGCATGGGGGTCTTTCTGGAGGGCGGTCTTGCTTCGCACGCGAACATCTTCGCCTTCAACTACGACGACTTCAGTCCGTTGCCGCTCCTGATTAATGCACCCGGAGGCAATGTCGGCATCGGTACCCTCACGCCCAGCGCCAGACTCCACGTAGCCGCATCATCTGGAAACACGATCTTCTCCAGCACCTCCGGCGGGCGCGGCGTTGCGGGCTGGGCGACGTCAGACTTCGGCGGCATCGGCGTGTCCGGCGATCACGCGTCCACCGGGAATTACGGCCTGCTGGGCACGCTCGACGCGGGCGTGGTGGGGGTCGCGGCGGTCGCGGGCTACTTTGGGGGCAGCTTCACCAACACGGACACCGGCGGCGTGGCCCTGCGCTCGCAGGGCGTACTGGAAGTGGCGGCCGCCGGGGCTGACGCGGAACTGCTCCGCTTCAGCACGGAGCGACCGTGGGTGTTCCGGCAGTCGGGCAGCGGTGCGACCGCCGGGCTGCAACTCAAGTCCACGACCGGGATCAAGACTTTCGAAGTCGCAGCCGCCGGCGGTACGAACGTCGCAACCTTCTGGGCCGACGACGGCAACCCGCGGCTGGTCGTGAACGGTACGACCAGCACAAAAGTTCTCCAGATCACCGGCGCAGATGTGGCGGAGAAGTTCGCGACGAGCGAATGCGTGGGGCCCGGTACGGTAGTGGAAATCGACCCCGACTGCCCCGGACAACTTCGCATGGCGCGCGGAGCGTACAACCCGCGCGTCGCCGGCGTGGTCAGCGGGGCAAACGACCTGGCGGCCGGCGCCATTCTGGGATTTCTGCCCGGGTCCGAGGACTCGACGCCCGTGGCACTTTCCGGCCGCGTGTGGACCCACTGCGACGCCTCGGAGCATCCCATCGCTCCAGGCGATCTGCTGACCACGTCTGCGACTGCGGGGCATGCAATGAAGGCGGTCGATCGTGACCGTTCGCACGGTGCGGTCATCGGCAAGGCGATGACATCGCTCGAGTCCGGCCGGGGCTTCGTGCTCGTGCTGGTCAACCTGCAATAGGCACCGTCACCGTCAGGGAGACGTACCATGATGCTCTTGCGATTTGTCGCCGGCTGTGCATGTCTGCATGTGGCGCTGCCGGTCTCGTCCCAAGCGGCGGCCGCACAGCCCTTCAATGGACCCGTCCACGTGGACGCCGGATCGAAGCGCGAACCGGTTGCACCCGCGTTGGAGTGGATTCCCTTGCCGCCTTTCGGTCGCTCCCTTGAAGTCGACACGGGGCGATCCCACAACGACGGCGCCACGCCGCGTGTCGTCTTCACGCAAGAACTCCGCGTTCCGGACTGGACCTGGACGCGCGTCTATCTGGCGGACGGTCATCTGGGCCAGCGGAGCTACATCCGTCTGACCTCGCTGGAGGACGGCGACATTCAAACGCTCGATGCCTCGGCCTTGCGCTCCTGGCGCGGCGCTTCGGCCTACTTCAACGGCGACGCCGTGCTGATTGAGCTCATCGTCGACCCGGTTGACCGCGACGTGTTCGTGCGAATTGCCGGCGTGGCCGGCAGCGAATTTCGGCCGCCCGCGCTCGAGCGTACGCTCTGCGGGGGCGATGAGCGCACCGCGTCGGCCGACTCCCGCGTCTGCCGGATCGCCAAGGACACCGGGGATCCGGACGAACCGCTGGCCTGGTGCACGGCCTGGCAGATATCCAATGGCGCGCTGCTCACGGCAGGCCACTGCGTCGATGACGATCTGGACGGCCTGGCCGATGCTGATTTCCTGGGCGGCGTGATCCAGTTCAACGTCCCGGCCTCCGATTGTGACGGCGCGCCGAACCACCCGCCCGCGGCAGACCAATACCCGATCTGGAATGTCACCGCCTTCTCCTATTTCGGCGAGGGTTTTTCGCAGGGGCGGGATTGGGCAGTATTTTCCGCTTTGGGCAATGAGGACGGCACGCCGCACACCTCGCGTGGTTGGTACCGCATGACCAATGAGCTGCCGCTCGCCGGCAGCACCACGCGCGTCACCGGATTCGGCACCGACAATACGCCGGCCGGCTGCGCCGGCGATCTCAACGCGGCGAACCAGACCAATCAGTCGGCGCTGGGGCTGTGGGTCGGCGAGGTGCCGGGCGGCAGCGGCATCGCCCTTTGGCACACGGTGGACACGACCGGCGGCAACTCCGGCAGCCCCATCATCTGGGAAGCGCAGAATATCACCATTGGGATTCACACAAACGGCGGCTGTACGGCCGAGGGCGGCGTCAACGTCGGGACCTCCTTCGAGCTGGACGCGCTGGAGACGGCGATCGCCAATTTCCCGGGCGGAATCACCCGCTATGTCGACGGTGCGTTTCCGCTCGGCGTTGCACGGGACGGCACCGTGTTCCGGCCCTGGAGTGCGTTTCTCCTGGGCGTGCTCGGTACCCCGGCGAACGGGACGCTGAGCGTCGTCGCCGGAGACTATCAAGAAGCGCTGCCGCTGACGATCAGTACACCCATGACGATCGTGGCGCCGGTCGGTCCCGTGACCGTCGGGCCCTGAACCGGTCGGCAACGAAATTCAGAGGAAAGCTCATGAGAACTGC
>CAZVRR010000011.1:0-28576 GCA_964629745.1 uncultured Planctomycetales bacterium
CTGCTGTTGTCGAGGCCGACCTGGATGCCGCGCGGCGGGAACGCGCCGCCCGCGCGTGCGTAGACGGTGGGCGTGCCGTCCACGCGGCCCACCGCGTGCGTGGGCCCGTCCGGGGCGTCGTCCAGGCGCTGGACCAGGATCTCCGCGCGGCAGCTCATGCCGGTGCGCAGCTCCGGGTTGTCGCCGTCGAGGTTCACACGCGTGGCGAAGACCTTGCGGTCGGGGTTCATGAACATGCTTTGCGCGTCGGGCAGCGGCGCGATGAACTTCACGCGCCCGGTAAAGCTCTTGCCCGGCAGGGCGTCGACCGTGACGTACACCGGCTGGTCGGGCTGGACCTTTTCCAGGCTCGACTCGTGGATCATCAGCTCGGCCATCATGGCCTGTGTCGAGGGCAGGTAGATCAGCTCCTGCCGCTCGCGGACGCTCTGTCCTTCTTCGAGCGGCTGGGTCATGCCGCGCGGACCGCCGGTGCGCGTTGAGGTCGCGTACACGACCAGCCCGTCGCGCGGCGCGACGATCTTGCTCTTGCGGATCTGCTCGTCGATCTTGACCAGCTTGTTCTTCTGCTGTTCGAACTCGGCTTCCGCGGCCTTCAGGTCGGCTTCCGCCTGCACGATGTCCGCGTTGGCCTTGAGCCTCGTGCGCTCCAGGGCCATCTCCGCCTGCTCGACGTCGCTCTTCAACTGCGCCTGCTGGCGTTGATGCGTGTAATTCTCCAGCAGTTCCTTGGCGGCGACGGCCAGCTGGAACTCCAGGTCCGCCCGGTTCTTCGTCAGCCGGTCGGCTTGCAGCTCGGTCTGCGAGAGGTACTTCTCGTCGAAGAGGCGCTCCGACCACTGGAGCTTTTCGGCGGCCCGTTCCAGCTCCTCGCGCGCCAGCGTGATCTTGGAGTCCGCCTCGCGCTGGGTCTGGGGATACTCGCCCTCCAGGTACTTCGTCACATCCTCGACGGCGAAGTCGTACGTGAGCTGCGCCTTGGAGATGTCGCTTTCAGCCTGGTTCCTGACGACCGCCAGGTTTTCGCGCGCGCGGATGAATGCCGCCTCCGCGTTGTCGACGCGGATCTGCTGCTCGACGCGTTCATCCTGGAGCTGGCTGGCATCGAGTTCGGCCAGCAACTGGTCCTTCACGACGCGCGTGCCTTCCGGGATCAGGAAGATCAGCGTCGTCTGGCCCTCCACCTCGCTCTTGAGGCTGAGCTGGTCCTGGGCCTTGATCGTGCCCGACTCGATGACACTGATCGTGAGCGGACCGCGCTGCACTTCGAACGTGGGAACGCCGGCGCCGCCGGCCGCGAGGCCCTTGGCCCGCGTCAGCAGGAACGTGCCGCCCACCGCCGCAATCACCACGAGGCCGAACAGCGCCGGCGCGAGCCGTCGCCAGCGCGGGATGTTAATTGGTTTCTGGCTCATCCTGGTTGACCTTCCCGCCTGGATCGTATTCCCGCCAGAGGCCGTCGGCATCCACGGACAGGACCGCCAGGTCACGCTGCAAGGCGAGTTCCGCCAGTCGGTAGCTGACCAGTGCCGTGGTCACCGCATTCTGCGCCGAGATCAGCGCGTCCTGGGCCTCCAGCACGTCGCGGATCTCGGCCCGCCCCGCTTCGAGAAACAGGTTCGTGCTCGCCACGCGCCGCTCGGCCACCGCCAGCGCCGCGAACTGGATCTGGATCGACTCCCGCGCTTCCAGCAGCACGCTGAGCCGGTTGCGCACGTCCAGCTTGATGCTGTCCTCCAGCTCCTGCACGGCGCGGACCGCCTGCTCCAGGTTGATCAGGCTGCCGCGATACACGTTCCGTTCCGCCGTCCGCTCCAGCGGCAGGTCGAGCGTGAGCAGCACGGAGTACGAGCCCTCGTCCGGGCGCAGGATCGCATCCTCCTGGCCCGCCGCGGCCAGCGTACGCCGCGCGCCGGCACTGCCCGAGCCGAGCAGCGTCAGGTCGGCCCGCAACTGGTCCGCCGCCACCGCCACCGTGCGCTGCGCATCGAAAATGCGGCCCACGGCGACCCGGAGATCGGGCCGGTTCTCCAGGGCGATCCGGATCGCCTCGCCCGCGTCCAGCTCGTACGGCCCGCGCGGGCCCGTGCCGGGCGGAACGAGTTCGATCGGCGTCTCCGAACCCGCCGGCTGATCCGCGCTGCCGGGCACCGTTTCCGGTGTGATCACGGCCCCGGCCCGCTCGGTCAGCGCCGTCAACTCGCCCTCGTCGAGCGTGATCCCGGCGTCGGCCGGCAGGCCGAGCGTCAGCTTGAACGCGTCCAGCCGCCGCTGGTAACTCTCTTCCGCCTGGACCCAGCGCTGCCGGGCGCGCAGCTCGTCCTGCCGCGACTGGTCGACCTGGATTTCCGGCAGCCGGCCGGCCTCCGCCAGGCGCCGGGCGCGGCGCGTCGAGGCCACCAGGCTGCGGTAGTTCTCCTCGGCGTTCATGATCTGGTCGCGCTGTTGGAGGACCGTGAAATACTCTTCGGCCACCTGCACGGCGAACGAGCGTTTGAACTGCTCGAACGTGTAGATCGCGTACACGACGTTGCGTTCGGCCTGCGTCAGCGGCTCGGTGACCACGAACTCGCTCGCGCCGCGCAGCAACGGCATGGACGCGCTGGCGTCGGCGAAGACTCCCCGCGACGACGACCGGTCCTGCGTGAGCAGCGAAACCAGGTCGACCCCCAGCGCCCCGGTGAACGACAGCCCGTTCTTGAGCCGCTGGGTGACTTCCGCATCGGCGCCGTATTCCAGCCCCGAAACCGTCTGCAGGTCCGTGTGCCCCCGGTCGTCGAGGGCGACCTCGCGCTGCAGGTTCGACTGGAACAGCCCGTCCAGCACGCCCACCCACGTCGCGCGGAACGCATCCCGCTCCAGGTCGAGCTGCAGCGCCGCGGTGAACACCGCTTCCTTCTGCGACTGGTAGGTGCGACTTTCATGGGCGGCGATTTGCAGCGTATCCAGCAGCGTCAGCCGTAGCGGCTCGGCCGGGGTCGGCTGCGACGCGGCCAGTTGCTCGCCCTCGGGCCGCTTCAGGTAGTCCTCGTCGGGCCACTGTGGGATCGGCGTGATGTCGCGCGTACCCAGCGAGGCCGGGTCGGCATGCGGCAGGTATTGATCCAGCAGCAGGCGCCGGCGCAGGGTCTGGGCCGGCGGCTCGATCGTGAACGCCTCGGTTTGCCCGAGCACGGCGCGCTGCTTCTCCGCGATGATGTCGTAGGCAACCCGGTCGGCATCCTCCCGGTAGAACGTCGGCGTGCAGGCGCCCAGCGCCAGCGCCGCCAGCAGTGCAGGCAGCCCGACGCGCGACGAGAGCCCCCCGCGACCGACCGGCAGTGCGCCCATCCTGGATAGTGGTGCCCGTCTCATGGTGCATCCGCAGCGCGCGGCGGCTGCCCGCCGGCGAAAGTGCCGCTCACGTGCCGGCCAGGTACTGCGCCAGCGCGTCGACCGCGGAATCGAGCGCCGCCTGCAGCGCCGCCCGCGTCGTCTCCGTGATGACCAGATCGCTGTCGACCGGGCAGCCCCCCAGACAAAGCAGACTCGCCGCGGCGACGACCAGCGCGGCCAGGCTCGACGAACAGCGCTTGGGGATCATGTACTTCACCTCGGCCATCCCGCCTGCCGCGCGGATGACGCGGACGGCACGCCCGGTTTGCAGCACGGCGGCGCGGCGGCACGCGTGCATTCTCCCCGTGCGCGACGGGATTGCTCAAGGGGCCAGCGGCATTTTGGCTGCGATTGTCGGACGATCGGACTACGGTCGCGGCTTCTCGTCCGGCGCGGGCACCGGCCGCGGGCTCGGCAGGGGTTGCCAGCAGTAGGGGTACAGCGGCAGCCAGCGGTGCGGCTGCTTGTCCGCGGGCACGTGGTCGAGGTTCACCTGCGCGCCGACGCAGGCCAGCGCAGTCTGCTCGAACTGGCGCGCCGCCTGGTACCGCGGGTCCACGGCGCGGTGGTCGCCGTGCAGTTCATCGAGCGGCTCATCCTCCTCCAGCGGCGGCAGGTCGGACTCGGCGTGCAGTGCGGCCAATGGACGTCCGCTGGCGACTTCGTACACCACGCCGATCACCTGGACCGTATGCGGCGCATAGTGATTGGGCACGTGGAGCAGAAGGAGCTGCGCCTGAATCCCGCGGGCCGCGGTGAGCAGACCGGTAATGGGATCGCCGGCAAGCTTGACCTGTCGCGCGCTCAGGAAGCAGAGATCGCGAATCGGCCGACAGCCGCGGAACGTCTCCACCCAGTGCGCCTGCTCGAACGGCGAGACGTCGACCACTGCGAACGCGTCCGTGCTCCCGGAAGCGCGCTCGAGACGGGCGATGGCGAGCGTGCACGGGAAGCGCCCCTGGGTCGGGTGATCGCCCACGAGCCGGTAGCCGTTCTCCGTGCGCGGGACATCCGGGCCGAATACAGTGAAATCCACGCGCGCATCGCAGGCCGGCGGGGGCAGCGGCGCGCGGCAGCCGGCGAAACACAGCATCACGCCGAGCGACCAGACCGCCACGCGCCTCGCGCGTGGGCAGGTCCGACGACCGGGACTCCAACGGCAGGACGTAGTCGGCGTTCGGCTGCGCATGGTCATCTCCGCGGCGTTCGGGCAGACCGGTTTTCGGTCTCCCGCAGTGATTATCGGGTGACCATGGCGGGTCCGTTATTTTCGCCGCCCACGAAATCGAACCCCCGCCCGTTGAACTCAGCGCCCCGCACCGCCGGGCCGATGCATCCCCTGAGTTTCGATTACCCGCGAGCGAGCGAGAATGTCCGGTCTCGTAGCGCCCCAGATCAGTCGCTTCCAGCCCGCCGCGGTCCTGGCGGACCCCGCCGCGGTCGCGCCGGCCGCCCCGGCGGCAGTCGGCGTACCGGCCGCACCTCGCGGGGGCGGGGTCAAGCAGTCCTTCCTGTTTCGCGTACTGCGGCACCTGGCGCCCACCAGTTGGGCGTATTTCGACTTCGTCCTGGCCACCGGGGCGACCTGCCTCTCGCACCGCCTGCTGCTGTCGGGCAACCCGAGTTACGCCTGGGTATTCGGACCTTGGCTGAGCGGGCTGGTCTTTGGCGGCTGCATCATGGTGGCCGGCCTGGTGTTTGGCCTCTATGAACAGCGCACGCTTAGCGCACGCAGCCGGATCCTCGTCCGGTCGATGCTCACGCTGTGCCTGGGACTGGTGCTGGCGTATGCCTGCATCTTCCTGCTCTTCTACGGTTCGACCAGCCGCCTGCTGCTGCTGCTCGTGGCGCTCGAGTACGCCGTGATCGCACTGCCGGTGCGGCTCCTGGCGCACGAGGCGGTGGTCAGCCACAAGCGGCGGGCCCTGTGTGTCGGGTCGGAGCCATCCGTCCGCAAGCTGATCGCGCTGCTCGATCGTGCCTGGCGGCCGCACGTGCACGTGATCGGGCACGTGTCGGTGCCCGGCCGGCCGTCGGATCTGCGTGACACCGACTTTCTGCGCCGCTGCCCGCACCTCGGCTCGCTGGGCCAGATGCAGGACGTGTTGACACGGCATCGCGTGGACGAGGTGATCGTCGCCGCCGAGCTGGCCAGCGATGCCGACGTGGGCCGCGCGGTCCTGACATGCCTGGAGCGCCACTGCCGCGTGACGGACCAGCCGACTTTCGTGGAAAAGCTGCTTGGCGAAGTTCCCGCCGAGAGCATCAGTGCGCAGTGGTTCCTGCTCGCGGATGTCCGGCCGGGAGGCGGCTATGAAACGGCCAAGCGCCTGCTCGACCTGGCCGCCGCCGGTGTCGGCCTGGTCCTGACGCTGCCGGTCTGGCCGCTGATTGCGCTGGCGATCCGGCTCGACGGCGCCGGGCCGGTGCTGTTCACGCAGCGCCGGGTTGGACTGCACGGCCGCCCGTTCACGATCTGCAAGTTCCGCACGATGCGCGTGGACGCCGAGCGCGACGGCGCGCGGTGGGCCGATCGGAACGACCCGCGCGTGACGCGCGTCGGCCGCTTCCTGCGGCTCACGCGCCTCGACGAGCTGCCGCAGCTCTGGAACGTGCTGCGGGGCGACATGTCGCTCGTCGGCCCCCGCCCCGAGCGGCCGGAGTTCGTCGAGCAGTTGAGCCACGTCATCCCGCACTACCGGGAGCGTCACCTGATCAAGCCGGGCCTGACCGGCTGGGCACAGATCCACCTCGGGTACGGGGCCACGGTGGAAGATGCACGGCGCAAGCTCTGCTTCGACCTCTACTACCTGAAGCACCGTTCGGTCGATCTAGACTTTGCGATCCTCATTCGGACCCTCGGCACGTTTCTGCTGGGGGCGCGCTGATTCCCCGGGGGTGAGGGAATGGCCCGTGCGGTTGCCCCTGCTCAAGACGGCCTGCTGGTTTACACGCCGCTTTCACCAGTTTCCGGCCCGCTGGCGCGTCGTCGGCTGGATTAACCGGCATGAATCAGATTTCCAGGCGCTGCCCGCCACCACGGTGCGCATCGCGCGCGGCTGCCGGATGTTCATCGAACCCGGTGATGCGCAGGGATTGCGCATCTACCGCGCCGGGTTGAACCCCTACGATTCCCTCGGCCGGCTCTTCTGCGCCGTCCTGCGCCCGGGCGATACCGCCATCGATGTCGGCGCCAACTTCGGCTACTACACCGTCCTGGCGGCGCGCCTGGTCGGCCCCTCCGGGACCGTGCACGCTTTCGAAGCATCCGCCCGGATGTTCGCCTACCTGCAACAGACCGTCGCGCTGAATGCGTTCGATCAGACGGTCCTGCACTGGCGGGCCGTCGCCGAACGCTCCGGCCGTCGCACGTTTCACGAGGCCCCGGCGGGCCTGTCCGGGCTGGGCTCCCTGCGCTCCCTCGGCGCGCAGACCGCGGGCGTCAGCGTGGTGCCCGCGATCGCCCTCGACGACCTGCTGGCCGACCTGCCTCGCGTCCGGCTGATCAAGATCGACGTCGAAGGCGCAGACTTCCTCGCGCTGCAGGGGATGCGCCGCCTGCTCGAGCGTGATCACCCCTACCTGATCAGCGAATTCAATGCCGCGTGGTTCCGCGAACTGGGGCAGAGCGCCGACGATGCGTTCCAGTTCCTCGTCGACCACGGCTACGGAGTCGAACGGATCGCCCCGACCGGCCTGGAACCGCTCGCGGCCGCGCCGCCCGACGCCTGCAATGTGTTCTGCATACCGGGCGTGCCAGCCGAGCAGGCCGTGCGTCACGGGGCCGCCGCGCCGGTGGGGGCCAGCGCGTGATCGTTGCCATCCAGCGCGACGAGTTCAAGGACGGCCCCTCGGCGCCGCGCTGGGCCGAATTGCTTGCCGCGGCCGGTCATACCGTGCGCTGGGTGAACGTCTACCACGCGGACATACTCAGTCAGCTCGAAGGGTGCGCCGGGTTCCTCTGGCGCTTCGGCCAGAAGCATGGCCAGGCCAACGTCGCCCGCCGGCTATTGCCGGTCCTCGAGCGCGAGCTGAACCTGCTCGTGTACCCCGACCAGAACTCGTGCTGGTACTTCGACGACAAGATTGCCCTGGCGCACCTGTTCTCCGCGCTGCGGATCCCCACGCCACGCACCTGGGTCTGGTTCGATCGGGCGGCGGCGGGGGAGTGGGCCCGCCGGGCGGACTACCCGCTCGTGCTGAAACTGTGGGAGGGCGCCGGCTCGGAGAACGTGCGGCTGGTGCGGACCGCCGCGGAGGCGCAGCGCTGGATCGACCTGCTGTTCGGGCACGGCACGTACCTGCTGGCCGACCGCTGGGTCCGTCCGCTCGGACTGCGGCATCGTCTCGCCGCGCTGGCACGCCTGCTGCTTCAGGGGCGCGGCCCCGCTCCGCCGGCGGATCGCTGGGAGCTGCACAAGAACTACGCGCTCTTCCAGGAATACGTACCCGACAACGACTTTGATACGCGCGTCACGGTCATCGGCCGGCGCGCATTCGCCTACCGGCGTTTCAACCGCCCCGACGATTTCCGTGCCAGCGGCAGCGGACGCGGGGAGTGGGACCCGGCCTCCATCGCCGCGGACGCCGTCCGCGTCGCATTCCGGGCGGCCCGGCGCCTGCGCAGCTCTTCGGCGGCCTTCGACATCCTGCGGCACCACGGCCGTCCCATGATCGTGGAAGTGTGCTACACGTACGTGAGTTGGCTGATCCACAACTGCCCGGGGCACTGGGAGCTGCACGGCGAGCCGGAGACCGGCGCGCTGGAGTGGGTGCCGGGCGCGATGTGGCCCGAGGAAGCACAGATCGCCGACTTCGTGGCGACCCTGGCGCAGCGCCGGACTGCGCGGGCGGCTCAGCCGGTGCTCGCGTAAGAGACGGGCGGGATTCGCGGGGGGTCTACTCTTCCTCTTCCGCCGCGGCCTTGTACTGCGCCACGATCTGCTGCTGGATGTTCGGCGGCACCACGTCGTAGTGACTGAATTCCATCGAGTAGCTGCCCTGGCCGCCGGTGGCGCTCTTGAGCTGGCTGCTGTAGGTCGCCACTTCCGCCAGCGGCACCTGGCCGCGGATCACGAGCTGTCCGCCCGGGAGCATGTCCTGGCCGAGGATCTGGCCGCGTTTGCCGGCTAGGTCGCGCGTGATGTCGCCGACGAACTGCGCGGGCACCGTGATCTCGATGTTCACCACGGGCTCGAGCAGGATCGGCTTGCACTGGACGAAGGCCTTCTTGAACACCTGCCGGCCGGCGATCTGGAACGCGATGTCCTTCGAGTCGACCGGGTGGGTTTTGCCGTCGACCAGGGAGACCTTCACGTCGACGACGGGGTAGCCCGCGATGACGCCGCGGCGCATCTGGTCTTTCACGCCCTTGTCGACGCTGGGCCGGAACGCCTGGTCGATCACGCCGCCGAAGATCTTGTCGATGTACTCGTACCCCTTGCCGCGCTCGTTGGGCTCCATGTCGATGAACACGCGCGCGAACTGGCCTGCGCCGCCGGTCTGTTTCTTGTGCGTGTACTCCACGTACTTGACGGCGGTCGAGATCGTCTCGCGGTAGGGGATCTTGGGCGGCTTCGTGTCGACCTCGAGCTTGAAGTAGCGTTTCATCTTCGAGCGGATGACGTTCAGGTGCTGGTCGCCCAGGCCCTGCATCACCAGCTCGCTGGTGCCCGGGTCGCGGAAGTACTGGAAGCAGGGGTCTTCTTCCGCGTAGCGGTGCAGGGCGCCCGAGACCTTTTCCACGTCGCCGCGCGACTTGGGCTCGAGGGCCAGCGCGAACATCGGCGTGGGGAACTTCGGCGTCGGCAGCTTGGCGTCGCTGGCCTTGTCGAACAGCGTCGCGCCGATGTGCAGGTCGAGCTTGGCAAAGGCGATGATGTCGCCGGCGGTCGCTTCCTCGATCTCCGCGTGCTGGTCGCCGCGGAGCTTGAAGAAGTGGCCGGGCCGCTGGCCCTTGCGGTCGCCGCTCAGGAACAGCTGGCCGTCGGGCCGCAGCACGCCGCGGTGCACGCGGGCGAGCGAGTACTTGATGTTGCTGCGCGGGTCCGACGTGATCTTGCAGACCTGGGCGACGAAGTCACCTTCGCGCGTCGGTTCGATCGGCGTTTCCTTCCGTGCCTCGCCTTCGCCGCTGATCAGGACGCGGCGCTTCGCCTGGAGGGGCGAGGGGGCGCACGCGACGAGCGCGTCGAGCAGCTCGCTCACGCCGACCCCGGCGCTGGAAGCCACGAACAGCACGGGAATCAGCGTGCCGGCGGCCATCGCCTTCTGCACGGCCGGCAGCAGCTTGTCCACCGGCGCGCTGCCCGACTCCATGTACGCTTCCATGAGGGCTTCGTCGGTCTCGACGATCGCCTCGACCAGGCCGGTGTGGGCACTGGCGACGTCGAGCAGGTCCGCCTCGCCCGCGGTCTCCGTCAGCAGGCTCACGACGCGCTTGCCGCCGTCGGCCGGCAGGTTGATCGCCCGGCAGGAGGGGCCGAACGACTCGCGGATGCCGTTGTACAGTTCGTCGAGGTTGATGTTTTCGGCGTCGATGCGGGTGATCACGATCATCCGCGCCAGGCCGGCCTCGCCGGCCGCGTTGAACATGCGCCGCGTGTTCACACCGATGCCGCCGGCGGCCGAGATGACGACGCAGGCCGTATCCGCGGCCGGCAGCGACGCGATCGCCAGGCCGACGTAGTCGGGCATGCCCGGCGTATCGAGGAAATTCAGCAGCTTGCCTCCGTGCTCGACGTAGAAGACCGAGCTGTCCACGCTGTGCTTGCGATCCCGCGACTCCTCGTCGTGGTCGAGCATGCTCGAGCCCTCGTCCACGCGCCCCAGGCGGGTCGTCACGCCCGCCTTGAGCAGGATCGCTTCCCCCAGCGTGGTCTTGCCGGCGGACGAGTGGCCCACCAGCGTAATGTTCCGGATGTCGCCGATTGCGGGTGCCGCCATGCGCGGTTCTCCGTACGCTATTCAGCCAGCGCAGCTTGAAGCAAAGACGCGCAGTGTACGCAGCGCCGGCGCGGCTGCCAAGTGGCCTGTCCCGCAAGGATTACTTCGGAATCGCCTTATCGGGCGGTCGGGGCGTCCGCCGCCACCGGTGCGCCCGCCAGCCGGGCCACCGTGTCGACCAGCTCCACCACGTCGATCGGCTTGCTCAGGTGGGCGTCGAAGCCGGACTGGAGCGCGTCCCGGCGATCCTGCGCGCGGGCGAAGGCGGTCACGGCGACCGCCGGCAGCCGGGCGTACTCCGGCCGCGCGCGCAGCATGCGCAGGAAGGCATAGCCGTCCTGTTCCGGCATCCCCACGTCACTCAGGAGCACGTCGGGCAGACGCGCTTCCAGCAGAGTCAGGGCCTGCGCCGCGGACCCGGCGGTGCGGACCTCGGCCCCGGCGTCTGCGAGCACCCGCGCCGCAAGCGCCCGCGAGTCGGGCTCGTCGTCCACGACCAGGACGCACACTCCGGCCAGGCTGCGTTCGGCCGGCCTGTCCGAAGGCCGAGCCGGCTGCTCCGCCGCACGTCCCGCCGGGGTGGCCACGGCCGGCAGCTCCACGTTGAACGTCGCACCCTGGCCCACGCCCGCGCTGCTGGCCCACACGCTGCCGCCGTGCAAAGCGACCAGTGACTTCACGATCGACAGGCCCAGTCCCAGCCCGCCATGGCGGCGCGCGATCGACGTGTCCGCCTGCCAGAAGCGTTCGAACAGGCGCGGCAGGAATTCCGCGCTGATCCCCACCCCGGTGTCGGTGATCCGCACCAGGATCCGGTTCCCTTCCCGCTGTCCGCTCAGCGTGACCCGGCCGCCGGCGGGCGTGAACTTGACCGCATTGGAAAGCAGGTTCCAGAAGACCTGCTGCAGCCGCGTGGCGTCGCCGATCGCGTGCAGCCCGCCCGCGAGTTCCTCAGTCAGCACGAGTCCCCTGGCCTCCGCGGTCGGCCGGATCGCCGCGAGCGCGGCGCGGGCCACGTCCGCGACGTCCAGCTCCTCGCGCCCGATGCGCAGCTTCCCCGAGGTGACGCGACTGACGTCGAGCAGGTCCTCGATGAGCTGCTTCTGGCTGCGCGCGTTGCTGTCGATGATTTCCAGGGCCTCCGCGGCGTCCGCCGGCTCCAGGCGCCCGCGACGCAGCAGCCGCGTCCAGCCGAGAATGGCATTCAGCGGCGTGCGCAGCTCGTGCGACAGCATCGCCAGGAACTCGTCCTTCATCCGGCTGGCACGTTCCGCCTCCCCGCGCGCCCAGCGTTCGCTTTCGAGCAGGCGCTCGCGCTCCTGCTGCGTGCGGCGGCGCTCCGTGATATCGCTGAACATGCCGAGCGCGCCCACCACGCGGCCGCTGCCGTCAGAGACGGGGCTCGTACAGGCCAGGACGAGTACCTCGGTACCGTCGGCGCGCCGCAGCCGGAAGTCGAACTGCTCGGCCCGGCTGGCGAGGGCTTCGCGGATCCGCTCCTGCGCCGCCGGGATATCCTCCGGGAATACAAAGTCGAGCAGGCGCCGCGCGCGGATTTCTTCGGGCGGGCAGCCCAGCAGCGCGCCCATCCGGGCATTCACGTAGAGGGTGGCCGTGCTCGAGTCGACCAGCCAGACGCCCTCGTGGGCCGTCTCCACGATGGTCTGGAAGCGTGCTTCGCTCGCCCGGCGGGCGTCATCGCTGCGCCGGCGCTCCGTAATGTCTTCCTGGATCAGCACGACCTCTTCGACGTTGCCCGCCTCGTCCTTCACGGGATAGAGCTGTACGGAGCACCAGCGCTGCTGGCCGATGTGCGGACCCCGTTCCGGCACCACCTCCAGCACGGGAATCATGACGACTTCCCCCGCGAACGCCCGCTCGATCAGGGGCGCCGCGCCGAGCCGGGTGAGTTGGGGGTCGTGGCGGACGTTGTAGGGCTGCGCCTCTGCCGTCGTATGCCCAAACATCCGCTCCCGTGCGCTGTTGGCCGAGCGCAGGGTCCCGTCCGGCGCGAAGACCTGCAGCCCCAGGGGCGACTGTTCGAAGAGCTTGCGCAGCCGCAGCTCGGAGCGGTGCGCGGCGCGCTGGGCCTCCATGAGCTCCTGCACATCCGTGGCGCTGCCGACCCACAGCTCGATGTCGCCCTGCGCATTGCGGATCGGAGCCACGCGCACCAGGTGCCAGCGGAACTGCCCGTCACGCCGCCGCAGACGACACTGCGATTCGTAGGGCTCGCCGCGCTCCAGCCCCGCTGCGCGCACCGCCCGCACGCGCGCCAGGTCCTCCGGATGGAGGAACTCCATCCATGCCGTCCCGCGCGCGGCTGCCGGTTCGCAGCCCGTGTAGTCCTCCCAGCGCTGGTTGAAGTACTGCGTCTGCCCGTCCGGCGCGTTGACCCACATCAACTGCCGCACGGAGTTGACGAACGTCCGCAGACGCTCCTCGCTGGCGCGCAGCGCCGCCGCCGCGCGCCGCGTTTCGGAGTTGTCACGGACGATCTTTGAGGCGCCGATGATCCGCCCGGTGGGGTCGCGGACCGGGGAAATGGTCAAGGCCACGTCGACGCGCGCGCCGTCCTTCCGCAGCCGCACCGTCTCGTAGTGCGCGATGCGCTCGCCGGCCCGCAGCCGCCGCAGGATCATGTCCTCCTCGCTCAGCAACTCGGGCGGGATCAGCATCGTGATGGGCCGGCCGATTGCTTCGGCGGCGGTGTAGCCGAACAGGCGCTGCGCCGCGGCGTTCCACGAGGTGATCCGGCCGTCCAGCGTCTTGGTGACGATGGCGTCTTCAGACGAGTCGACGACCGCGGCCAGCAGGGCCTGTGCTTCCTGCGCAGCTCGCAGCTCGCTCTCACTCACGTATGCCGTCACGCGCCGCCGCCAACCGTTGTCAGGATGTCGAGGAGGGGCCCGGGAGCAACACGCCAACCGCCCGAGCGACTCTAGGAATCGGGCCGGTGTGATTCAAGTTGCGCCGGCGGCGCCGGGGTGAAAAGAGCGTTATGCGTGGAGCAGGCGGAGGGCCGCGGCGCGCCATCCTTCGTCGGGCGACCTCTCGCCCTCCACCCGCCGTTCGAGATCGAGCAGGTACTGCTTGCGCCAGAGCCCGCCACCGTAGCCGCGCAGGGCACCGTCTTTCTGCACGACGCGGTGGCAGGGGATCACGATGGCGAGCCGGTTGTCGCCGTTGGCGCGGCCCACCGCCCGCTGCGCACCCGCGTGGCCGATCTCGCGTGCCAGCGCTTCGTATGACAGGATTCCGCCATAGGGGATCTCGCGCAGCCGTTGCCAGACGCGCTGCTGGAACGGCGTGCCGCGCAGGACGAGCGGCACGGCAAACTCGCGCCGGGCGCCGCCAAAGTACTCCGCCAGCTCCGCCGCGAGCTGCTCGATGTGCGGATTGCGCCCGGGCACCAGTGCCGCGCCGAACCGCCGGTGCAGCACGCGCCATTGCGTCCCCAGTGCCCGGCGGTCCGCGAACTCCAGCAGGCAGATGCCGGCGGGACTTGCCGCCACCTCGAGCGGACCCAGCGGGCTTTCCAGGCGACTCGTGACGATGACGTCCAGCATGCGGCTGCTCCCGGGCGGTCGCCCGAATGTGCGGCGGAAGGCCTCGCGGAATCCGCTGGCCGAGGTGAACCCGCACTCGGCGCCCGCCTCGTCAACGCCGACCCCGCGCTGCAATTGCAGCAGGGCGCGGCCCAGCCGCAGCGCGCGGCCATAGGCCTGGAACGTCGTGCCGAAGTGCTGCCGGAAGTAGCGGCGCACCCGCGCCGGCGGCAGGGCCCGCGCGCGGAGCTCGGCATCGGTCAGGCGCGCCTCCGGCGCCTGCTCGAGGCGTTCCAGCAGCGGCCGCAGCCAGGCCGGCACGCGGCCGCTGGTCTCCAGCGGCCGGCACCGCTTGCACGGGACGAAGCCGGCGCGCCAGGCCTCCTGCACGGTGCGGAAGAAGCGCCGGTTGTCCGGGTGCGGCTTGCGGGCGGGGCACGACGGGCGGCAGAAGATCCCCGTGGTCCGGACGCCGACGTAAAACAACCCGTCGTACGACGCGTCGCGCCGCACGAAGGCCGTCGTCATCTCACGCGTGTCGAGCCTGCGTTCCATCCTCCAAAGGCTACTCGCGCCGGCCGGTTCGTGGCCACCGAAATCTGAGCGCCGCGCTCGAGTTCGCGAGGACGACGGCGTGATCTCATGTTTGACACCCTCCGCCGACGGTTCGTATCATCGCCACCGCTGTCGGTGCCGGCGCGGCGCCGCGCCACTCGACGAATGTCGGGGAGTAGAAGGTATGGCCATGGCTGACGGTGAGCGGGGGTGGCCGGCAAGGCTCCGCTGGATCAGCGGGAGTGCCCTGTTGCTGCTCGTGAGCTTTTCGAGCGCGGGCGACGCGCCATCGCTCGAAGATTCCATGTCGGCCTACCGCGATCGCATGCTCGTGCAGTACCAGGAGGAAAGCGAGGCGCGCCAGCAGACCCGCTCCGCCCGGCCGGTTCCGTGGCAGGCGGACATGCCGCAGAAGGACGCGGTCGTCGTGCAGCCTGACGTGGCCGCCCCGCCGCCGCCCGAGGCCATTCTTGCGGAGATTCCCGACCCGGAGGATGCGCCCGCGGTATTTGCCGCCCGCCTGCAGCGGCTGCGCTCCCCGACGAGGCAGACGCAGGGCGACGAGCGCGTCATTAACAACTACGAGAAGGTCTCCCGCCGCGCGGTGGATAACCTGGCGGCCCTGCGCCGGCCGGTGCAGGTGCGCCTGGGACTGGCCGAGTGTGTCCAGCGCTGCCTGGAACACAACTACCGCATCCGCTACGAGTCCTACAACCCGGCGATCAGCCAGACGTATTTGATCGAGGCGGAGGCGGCGTTCGACGCCGAGTTCTTCCTGGATTCGGCCTGGAGCAAGCTCGACCAGCCGTCGGCGACCGCGTTCATCGCCGGGACATCGGACACCCGCAGCTACTCGGGCGGCTTCCGCAAGCTGCTGCCGACGGGCATGCAGGTCTCGACCGGGCTGGGCCAGGACCGGCAGAAGAACAACCTGCCCGAGGATTTTCAGTCGCTGAACCCGGCGTACTCGTCCAACTTCACCGTGCAGTTCACACAGCCGCTGCTCCGCGGGTTCGGGCTGGAGTACAACCGGGCCGAGATCAACATTCGCCGCGCCGAATGGGACATCGCGCACGAGCGGTTCATCCAGGAGGTGCGCAGCACGCTGTTCGACGTGGAGACCGCGTACTGGCGCCTGATGCAGGCCCGGCGCGAGGCCGTGGTGCTGGCGGAGACGGTTGCCCAGAACTATGTCACGTATCTCAACATCAAGGACCGGCTCGAGCACGACGCGACGATCGTCGAGCTTTCCAACGCGGAGACCCGCTGGCGCACGCGCGAGGTCGAATTCCAGGAGGCGATCCGCAACGTCAAGGATGCCGAAGACCAGCTCAAGAACCAGCTGAACGACCCCTTCCTGCTGCTGTCGAACGACGTGGAGATCGTGACAACCGAGACGCCGTTCACCGCGGCACTGGCGGTCGACTTGCTGGCCTGCGTGCGCACCGCGCTCGACGAGCGGAACGAGATTCGCCAGGCGCGCCTGACCATCGACCAGGCCCGGATCTCCACCGCGGCGGCCAAGAACCAGACGATGCCGCAGCTGGACCTGAGCTTTCAATACGAGGTCGAGGGGCTCGGCAAGTCGGCCGACAGCTCGTTCGACAACCTGACGACCAACCGCTTCATCTCCTATACCGTCAGCGCGACCTTCTCGTACCCGATCGGCAACCGCGCCCGCCGGGCCGCCCTGCATCGCGCTCGGCTCCAGGAATCGCAGACCGTCGTCGCGCTGCACCGCGTGACCGACAACGTCGTGCGCGAGGTGAACGCCGCGGTGCGGGCGGAAAAGGTGCGCTACGAGCAGATTCCGCCGCAGCTCGGCGCCGTGCACGCCGCCGAGGACAACCTGCGGGCGTACCAGGCCCGGACGCAGAAGATCGACCCGTTGTACCTGGAAAACGAGCTGAGCTCGGTGGAGCGCCTGGCGAGCGCCCGCCAGCAGTTGCTCCAGGTCGTCGTGGAATACAACCTGGCGATCATCGCGCGGGAAGCCGCGAAGGGCACGCTGCTGGACTACAATAACGTCGTTGTCACCGATGCCCCCCGCCGCCCGTGAATTGTCCGCGCCCCCTCACGCGCTGCGCAGGCTGGCCTGCGGACCCTGGCCGGCCGTGGTGCTGGCGGTCCTGTGCTTCGTTCCCTCCTTCTGGAACGGCTTCACGTATGACGACGTGGCGATCGCGCGGGACAACCCGCGCGTGCGGAACCTCGGCGACATGCGGGCCATCTGGCTGTCGGACTGGTGGCAGCCTCAGACCATCGACGCCCAGATCGAGCATCGCTACCGCGATCGCCTCTATCGCCCGCTGACGCTCTTTACCGTCGCGCTGAACTACGCCGTCAACGGGCCGGCCCCGCGCGGCTACCACGTGTTCAACGTGGCTTTGCACGCGCTGGCCTGCTTCCTGGTCTGGCGCCTGGCGCGCCGCCTGTTTCAGGATGAGGCCGTCGCCGCGCTCGCCGCCGTCGTGTTCGCCGTCCACCCCGTGCATGCCGAAGCCGTAGCCAACGTCGTCGGCCGCGCCGAAGTCCTGGCCACCATCTTCCTGCTCGCGGGACTGCTGGTGCTGCTGCCCGCCGGGAGAGTGCCGCGCTGGACGAATGCCGCCGGTGCGGCGGCCCTGTTCTTCGCGGCTCTGCTCAGCAAGGAGACCGCCGTCTGCTATCTGCCCGTGGCGCTGGTGGTGCTGCATGGGGCGGCCCAGCGCCCGCCGGGCCGGCCGGTGCCCTGGTGGCTGCAGCAGGCCGGGATTTTGGCGCTGCCGCTGCTGGTGTACCTCCCGCTGCGCTACGTGGCACTCGACCACCACCTGCTGCGTGACAGCCCGCCCGTCGTCCTGCTGAATCCGCTGGTGTGGGGCGACCTGCCGCAACGCTTGCTGCACTCGTTCACCGTGCTGGGGCATTACGCGCGCCTGCTGGTCGCGCCGGCGAAGCTGAGCTGCAACTACGGATTGGCCATCATTGACGTGCAGCGCGGACCGGAACTGCTCACGCAGGTCGGCCTGGTCACGGCCCTGGCGGTCATCGTGGCGCTCGCCGGCTACTGGCGCCGCGAGCGTGTGTGGCGCCAGTTCGCGATGCTGGCCGCCGTCGCCGTCTTCAGCTACGCCCTGATCTCCAACGTCGTGCTGATCATCGGCGTGTCCGTGGCGGAGCGGCTGATGTACTGGCCGTCCGTGCCGTTTGTGCTGGCGGTCGCGGTCGGGCTGGTGGCTGCCTGGCGCCGGCTGGCGGGTGACTTTTCGCGCGAGATGAAGATGCTGCTGCCGATCTGCGGGCTGGCCCTGCTCGTCGCGCTGGGGGCGCGGAGCGGATTCCGCAGCATCGAGTGGGCCGATAATTCCAGGCTGTTTATCACGGACGTGCAGACATATCCCGCGAGCGCCGAGCTCAGCATGCTCGCCGCCCAGGAGTTCCTGCGCCAGTACGAGTCGGCGGATCGGGCCGCGCAGGACCGGATCATCGAGACCGCGGACCAACTGCTCCAGCAGGCCCTGGCGATTCACCCCAGCTTCCCCGAGGCCCTCGAACTGCGGGCTCGCATCCTGGGCACCCGCGGCCAGTACGACGACGCGATCGAGCACCTGGAACTCTCGCGGGGGCTGCTGCCGCTGAACAAGGGGGCGCAGGAACTGCTCGCGCGTTTGCAGGACGAATCCGGGGCCCAGGCGGCCCAACTGGCTGCCCTGGCCGAACAGGTCGCGGCCCAGCCGGAAAGCGCCGTCCTGCGGCGTGACTACGGTGAGCAACTGCTGATTCGCGGCCAGCGCGACGAGGCCCTGCGGCAGCTCCAGGAAGCCGCGCGGCTCGACCCCGAGGACGGCCAGACCCAGCGGCTGCTCGGCGATGCCTACGTCGCGAACAACCAATACGACCAGGCCGTGCCCGCGCTGCTGCGGGCGGTCCAGAAACTCCCGGACGACTGGCGAGTTCACGTGAACCTCGCGGCCCTGCTGGCCCGGAGCGACCCGCCGGCGTCACTGCACCACGCGGAGCGCGCGGTCGCCCTCCTGCCGGAGGCCATCCAGGCCCGGACGGCCCTGGCAGAGGCGCTGGTCGTCAACAAGCGGCTGCCCGAGGCGCTGGCCCAGTTTCGCGCACTGGAGCGGGACCTCGCGCCCGGTCATCCCCTGCGTCCGGGTCTGCGGGAGCGCATTCGCAGCCTCGAGCGCGGCGCCCCCTAGCCGCCCGGAGTGCCTCAACCGCTATAATGCCCGCCACCCGGCCGGCCATCCGCCGGTGCGAGCGTGACCCATCAGGAGTTCAGAATGAGTATCGCGGATTACCGCGCCCTCCACCGCCGTTCGCTCGAGCAGCCCGCTGAGTTCTGGGCCAGACCGGCCGAGGAGATCCACTGGTTCAAGAGGTGGGACCGCGTCCTCGATGCGTCGCGCCCGCCGTTCTATCGCTGGTTCCCCGGGGGCACGCTCAATACCTGCTACAACCTGATCGACCGCCACGTCGCGCAACGCGGCGACCAGGCCGCCATCATCTACGACAGCCCCGTCACGCAGACCGTGCGGACGATCACCTACCGCGACTTGCGCGACCAGGTCGCGCTGTTCGCCGGCGCCCTGCGGCGACAAGGCGTCACCAAGGGCGACCGCGTGATCGTCTACATGCCGATGATCCCGGAGGCGCTGATCGCCGTGTACGCCTGCGCCCGGATCGGGGCGGTCCATTCGGTGGTCTTCGGCGGTTTCGCGCCGCGCGAACTGGCCAAGCGCATTGTCGACGCCAGGCCCAAGCTGATCATCTCGGCCTCCTGCGGGATCGAGGGCAAGAAGGTCATTGAATACAAGCCGCTGCTCGACGAGGCGATCGCGCTGAGCGAAACCGCGCCGCAGCGTTGCATCATCTTCCAGCGGCCGCAGGCGCAAGCGAAACTGGAGCGCCCGCGCGACCTCGATTGGAACGATGCGCTCGCGGGCGCCACGCCGGCCGAGTGCGTCCCGGTTGCCGCCACCGACCCGCTCTACATCCTTTACACGTCGGGCACTACCGGCGTGCCGAAGGGAGTGGTGCGCGACAACGGCGGCCACGCCGTCGCGATTCACTGGACCATGAAGGCCATCTACGACGTGAACCCCGGCGACGTGTACTGGGCTGCATCCGACATCGGATGGGTCGTCGGCCACTCGTACATCATTTACGGGCCGCTGCTGAAGGGCTGCACCACGATCCTCTACGAAGGAAAGCCGGTCGGCACGCCCGACCCGGGCGCGTTCTGGCGCGTGATCTCGCAGCACGGCGTCAACGTTCTGTTCACCGCGCCGACGGCCTTCCGCGCCATCAAGCGCGAGGATCCCAACTGCGAGCACCTGAAGCGCTATAGCCTCGGCGACTTTCGCGCGCTGTTCCTGGCCGGCGAGCGCTGCGATCCAGACACGCTGCGCTGGGCGGAAGACAAGCTGCGCGTGCCGGTCATCGACCACTGGTGGCAGACCGAGACGGCCTGGGCCATCGCGGCCAACTGCCTCGGGCTGGGCCGGCTGCCCGTGAAGCCCGGTTCGCCCACGTTGCCGGCCCCGGGCTACGACGTGCGCGTCCTCGACGAGGGCGGCCAGCCCGTGCCGCACGGCAAGATCGGCAGCCTCGCCATCAAGCTGCCGCTGCCGCCGGGCTGCCTGCCCACGCTCTGGAACAACGATGCCGGCTACGTCGACTCCTACCTTTCGGCCTACCCCGGGCACTACCTGACGGGCGATGCGGGCTACATCGACGACGATGGCTACGTGGACATCCTGGCGCGCATCGACGACATCATTAACGTCGCGGGTCACCGACTTTCCACCGGCGGCATGGAGGAAGTTCTCGCGGCCCACCCGGCGGTCGCCGAGTGCGCCGTCATCGGCGTGCAGGATGAGTTGAAGGGCGAGGTGCCGCTGGGGTTTGTGGTCCTCAAAGCGGGCGTGGAACAGTCGTCGGACGAGCTGAACAGGGAACTCGTCAAGATGGTCCGCGATCGGATCGGCGCGGTGGCATCGTTCAAGCTGGTCACCGTGGTGCAGCGCCTGCCGAAAACCCGTTCCGGCAAGGTCCTGCGCGGCACGATGAAACGGATCGCGGACGGGCGGCCATACCAGATGCCCGCCACGATCGATGACCCGGCGACGCTCGGTGAGATCGAGCAGGCGCTGGGCGGCCTGGGATACCCGCACGCACCGCAAGAGAAGGCCTGAAACGCGCACAACGGCTGGCAGTGCGAGCGTCCGGATGCAACGTCCGGATTCCCGTCCGGCGCGCGCCATAATCCGCGCGCACGTCCCTTAAGGTAATTGGGCACCCAGGGGCGGATTCATAAATCCTGACGTCCCTGACGAATACGCTCGATTTCGCGGTTCGATTCTCGTTGGGCGATGTCGCCGCACCGGCTGGCCGAAACGGCACCAGGCACGCCTGAGGTGCTGGGACGCCAATGAAACGAGTCGCAGAAACGAGTGGGCAGGTTGGGCGCGGTATACAGCCGCCGGCGCGGCATGCGAGCGTGGCCTCGGCTGAGGCCCGCTACCAGCGGTTCCTGTGCACGGTCCGGCCGCGCCTGGGGCCCACGCAATGGGAGCACCTGACGAGCCACTCGCAGCGCGTCGCGCGCCTGGCTGCGCGACTGGGTGCGGCGCTGGGCATCGGCGCCGCGGACATGCAGCGCCTGCGGCTGGCCGGCCTGCTGCACGATGTCGGCAAGCTGTACATTCCGGAGAGGATCCTCGCCAAGCCGGGCAGGTTGAGCGTGGCGGAACGACGACTCGTGGAGCAACACTCGGAGGAGGGCGCCCGCCTGGCCAGGGCGTTTGGCTGCGATGCCCGCACCGCGGCCTTCGTGCGCTTCCACCATGTTCGCTTCGACGCCGTTCCCGCCGCCAGCCGCCGCGCGCGCTCCGACGTTCCGCTGGCCGCCCTGGTGCTGGCCGCCGCCGACGCCTTTGTCTCGATGACCACGCAGCGACCGTACCAGCGCAGACGCTCGGCTCTCGACGCGCTCGTGGAGATCCGGCGACACAGTGGCGGGCAATTCGATCCGCGCGTGGTGGCTGCATTTCCGAGCAGCCTGGCGCGGGGTCGCAGTGGTCGATCGTTCTTACGCTTCCAGGGCAGTGCGCATCACATCGAGCGGTGCTGAGCAGCCGTGCCAGCACTGAAACTGGGCCGCGGCCTGTGCGAGGAACACCTCCGTTCCCGGCACGATCCGGCATCCGGCCCGCTGGGCGTTCCTTAGAAGCTGCGTCATGGGCGGCGTGTAGACCGCGTCAACAACCGTCGTTCCCGGGTGCAGCGCGGATGCCGGCAGCGGCGAGGCATTCGACTCGGGCTGCATCCCGACGCTCGTGGCATTCACCACCAGGTCGGCATCGACCGCGGCGCGGTCCGTCCACGGTTTCCAACGGCAACCCATGGCGCCAGCGAGGGCCTCCGCCCGCCTGGCCGTGCGGCTGCATACCGTGACGCGGCATCCCAGTTCCGTCAGCCCCAGCACGGCGGCTCGCGCCATACCGCCCGCGCCCAGAACGAGCGCCGTGCAACCGCGTGATACGCCGACCGCTGCGAGGGCCGATTGAATGCCGAGCACGTCGGTGTTGTCGCCGGCCCAGGTGTCTCCGTCCATGCGTATCAAGGTGTTGACCGCGCCGGCTCGAAGCGCGCGCTCGCTGACCTCCATTCCGCGAGCGCTCAACCATCGCAGCGCGTGCTCTTTATGCGGGATGGTGACGCTCAGACCGGCGACGTCGAGTTCGGCCCGGGCGGTAAGGAATTCGAGCAACTCGCTTAGCGCGGCTTCGTCTGCCCGGACGGGCATCGGGATGTAGACGCCATCGATTCGGGCATGTGTCATCGCTGCGTTATGCACAGCCGGACTGCGTGAGTGGCTGACCGGCCAGCCCAGCACGCCGAAGATCCGAGTAGCCGGGCCGATTTGTTGCCAGCGATAGCAGTTCCGAAGTTCGTGCACGGTCGGTTGCCCCGGCGCGGAAGCTTGGTCGGGCGTCAACGCACCGAAAGTGAAGTGTCCGCCGAATTTGGGCGCCAGGACCCGCGTTGCGAGCCCCGCCGGGCCGAAGCACATGGCTGCGATCTTGCGCTGGCTGGCATGGCGGCGCAGCCAGTCGAGCATGCGCCACTCATCCCGTGCGTCATCCGCCGCAGTGGCGACTTTGACGATTTCCGCCGGGCTATCCCACAGCGCTTGGAGCCAGCCGTGGACTGAGTGGATGAGCGGGCCGCGGAGTTTGTCGCGGGCGGGCAGGGCCGTCCATGTCTGGAACTCGAGATCGAGGTAGTCCGGGGCGCAGTCGGCCAGGCACTGGATGAGCACCAGGCGGTCGGGCTCAGAGCCTTGCCATTGCCCGCCTTCATTGACGGAGCGGACGGTTACGATCACCGGCAGGGGGCGCGGACCGCTGAGAAATGCCAGCACGGCATCCGGGTTGGCGATACAGTCGACCCGCAACTCGATCAGATCGGCTCCGCCGGCGCGGGCGGCGTGTGCCTGTTCCAGGAGTGGCGGCTGATCCGAGGTCAGCGGAACGGCCAGCAGGGTGCGGGCCTTCATGGCGGCCTCACACACCGTCGAGGATGGACGCCGCCGGCGTGCGCAGCGCGCTGCAGATCCGGGCGAGCGTCCACGTTGACGTAGCCGATTTGCCCAGTTCGATTTGCGAGAGCTGGGCGGCTGTCAGGTTGCAGGCCGCCGAGACGTCGTTGAGGGTCATGTTCATCGCCGCGCGGGCAGCGCGGATGCGTGCCCCCAGCCTGCGGTTGAACTCGGCTTCGCTGCGCACGCTGAGTCCGCCCTCGGCGAGCTGGCGTTCCAGGGCGGCGAACAGGCTGGCCGACTGGACCGGCTTTTCCAGCACGTCCCGTGCACCGGCGCGAATCGCGGCAATGACCTGCGCGACCTCGGGGAAGGCGGTCATCGCCAGAATGCGAGTATCGGGGGAGACCTGCCGCAGGTCGGCGATCAGCTCGATGCCGTCCTTGTTGGGCAGGCGCAGATCGACGATCGCGATCTGGTAGTCCACTTTGGCGGCATGCTCGAGCGCGGCGGCCGGATCGGTGAAAGTCGCCAAGTCGTAGGCCGCCTCGGCCAGCCAGCCGGCGAGCTTCCGGCAGACGGATTCGTCATCGTCGATCACCAGGACGCGCACCGGTATCAGCCGAGTCATGCGGCATTTGTAAACGGGAACCCGACCTGCCGCAATGCGAGTTTCGCGCCGGACCGCCGCTGCGATGCGCTGGCGGCCGAATGGCGGCGAGTTGTGTGCAGGTGTAAGATTCCGCCGAGCCGGTAACCTTTTACGGGGTCATAGGTACAATCCGTAGCCCTTAGCGGTCGGGGTGCGCGCCGGACGGAACGGCTGAACCATTGGAGGCACGCAATGTTGCGAATGCGGGGCTATTCGTTGTGGATCACTCTTGTACTCCTGGCGGCCGGAGCGGCGGCGCAGACGTCACGGGAGCGCGAGGCGGGCGAGCGGCGCACGCGTGAGCGTCCCACGGAGGGGATGCCCACCGCCGGGCTCTGGCCCACCGATCGCATGATGGAGCTGTTCATCGAACGGCTCACCGAAGACGAGATGGCTGCGGCGTACAAGTTTGACGAGGACCAGCTTTACCAGACTCAACAGGTCTTTAAAGAGCGCTTGATCCCCTGGCTGAACGAGAACCGGCCGCAGATCCAGACCGTGATGAATGACTTCATTGAAGCGTGGTGGGACAAGGAAGTCCCGACGAAAGAGCTTGTTGCCGACATCGCGAATCGCGCACTGCCGCTCTTCGACGAGTTCGCCGGGCAGCTCGAGGGCGTCGCCGAGGACATGCGCACGTATCTCACCGACGACCAGCAAGTTATCCTCGACAGCAACATGGCGGGTCTGCGGGTCGGCCTGGACTTCACGACCCGCCGGCTGGCGGGCTGGGCGGAGGGGGGGTTTGACCCGGAACTCGACTGGCACCGCAGCCCAAAGTTCGGTCCGGCCGAGCGTGCCCGGCAGGATGAACTCGGGGCAGCGGTCGCCGAAGCCACCGGCGAGTCCGAGGCCGTGGGCGATCCGGGTGCGACCGCCCCGGGCGGAGCCGCCGCCGCGCAGTCGGGCGAGAAGGCCAAGTCGAAGCCGACTGGGCCGGTCAAGGACGAATGGGCGACGTACACGGAGAACTTCATCCGCCGCTACGAGTTGAACGAAGCACAGCAGACCCAGGCCCAGAAAATCCTGCGGAGCGCTCAGCAGCAGCGGGACGACTATCTCCGGCGGATGGGCAGCAAGTTCAGCAGTGCCGAGAAGCTGGCCAAGGAGGGCAAGACGGACCGGGATCGCGCTCGGGGAGAAGAGGTTCTGAAGGAGCGCACGAAGACCGTGGACCGTCAGTTCACGGTGCTCAAGGAGCGTCTGGACAAGCTCCCGACGCGCGAGCAGCGGCTGGCCGCGGCCAAGAAGCCCGCGCCGGCCGAGCAGGCCGCCAAGACCCCCGAAAAGGAAGCCGCCTCGGCCACCCCATGAATCCCCGAGCGTCCGTTGTGAAATGCGGCCGGTAAAAAAAGAGAGAGTCCGAGCTCGCCGTAACTCGGACCCTCAAGCCAGGCTGTCCGCTCAACGAGCGGAGACCCACAGCCTTATTCAACGTATCGTGTCGGGTTCGGCGCGCGTTTAATACGTGTGCGTGCGGTTCACGGCCCCCGATGGCGCGGCGCCAGGCGGACATTTATGGAGCGCGCCGCGCGTCGCGTCAGGGCCAGACGCCGGTAAACACCTCGACCGCGGGGCCTGTCATCCACAGCCGGTTGGTCCGCTCGTGCCAGGCGAGTTCAAGCTCACCGCCCGGGAGTTCCGCCACGAGGTGGCGCTGTGTGCGCCGGCTCACGGCGCCCGCGACGCAGACGGCCGAGGCGCCCGTGCCGCAGGCGAGGGTCATCCCGGCGCCGCGCTCCCAGGTTCTGGCACGCACGCGGGCGGAAGTGAGGACCTGCGCGAAATGCACATTGATCCGCTCGGGAAACAGCGGATCGTGCTCGATCTGCGGGCCCCAGCGCGCCAGCGGAACCGCCGCCACATCGGACACGAAGAAGACCGCGTGCGGGTTTCCCATCGACACGCACGTCATGGGCAGGGTCGTGCCCTCAATGACAAACGGCCGATCGATGACGTGCTTGGCGTCGACCGCGACCGGGATCCGCCGGGGTTCGAGAATCGGCTCGCCCATGTCCACCCGCGCCTCCACGACGCGGTCATGTGCATCGAGCTGGAGCTCGACCTCGAGCACGCCCGCGTCTGTGCCGATGCGGAGGGAATTCCGGCGGGCCAGGCCGCGTTCGTACGCCAGCTTCGCGACGCAGCGGATGCCGTTTCCGCACATCTGCGCCCGCGAGCCGTCCGAGTTGTACATGATCATTCGTACGTCGCAGGTGTCGTCGGTTGGCGGAGCGACCAGGATCAGGCCGTCCGACCCCACTCCGCGCTGCCGGTGGCTGATAAGCGGTGCGAGCGTCTCCGGGGCGGGCACCTGCTGGTCGAACAGGCTGACGTAGACGTAGTCATTTCCCAGCCCGTGCATCTTGGTAAACGCGATCGGCACACGCGGCTCCCGGGGTCTCGCCGCCACATTGAAACCGCCGCCGGCGGGCGCGTACAGCTGGCTTGATCGTTACAGCAGTTCCTGGGCGCGGGACAACAGTGTGCCGGCTGTATCCTCTTCGGCGACGTCGATCCACCGCACGCCCGTGAGCTGCTTCAGCCACGATCTCTGCTGCTTGGCCAGTCGGCGCGTGTTGATCTTGACCTGCTCGACGGCCTCATCGCGCGTGAGCCGGCCCGCGAAATGCGCGAACCACTCGGCGTAGCCGACCGCCTGCCGCGCCTGGTCGCTGATGCCCCGTGGATCGGACCAGATGCGCCGGGCCTCGTCGATCAGGCCGGCGGCAACCATCTCGCGCACGCGGTCGTTGATGCGCCGGTTGTTCCACTCGCGCGGGCGGCGCAGTCCCAGGAGTGTCCAGTTCCAATCGGGCCGGCGCAAGGCGTCGCCGGCCCACTGCCGCTGGAGCGTCGAGATCGGCGTCCCGGTGAGGTGAAACACCTCCAGGGCCCGCTCGATGCGCCGCAGATCGTTGCGGTGGATGCGCTGGGCCGCCGGCGGGTCGATGCGCACCAATTCCTCATAAAGGGGGGCAGTACCCTCCCGCGCGGCGCGGGCCCGGATCTGGTTGCGCAATTCGGGGTCGGCCGAGGGACCCTGGAACAGTCCCTGGTAAAAGCACTTGAAGTAGAGGACCGTGCCGCCGACCGCGACGACCGGGCGGCCGCGGGCGTGGATCGCCGCAACGGCCTCGTCCGCCAGCTCCACGAAGCGCGCGACGCTGAAGGGTTCCCACGGGTCAACGACGTCGATCAGGTGATGCGGTAGCGCGGCGCGCGCGGCGGGAGACGGCTTGGCCGTGCCGATGTCCATGCCGCGGTAGACCTTCATCGAGTCGACGCTGACGATTTCGGCACCGAGTGCCGTCGCCAGCGCGCGGGCCAGGGTCCCCTTCCCGGACGCCGTGCAACCGAGAACCGCGATGACCTGCTTCTGCATGCACCCGCACCGGAAACCGCCTCTTTGACCCCACGCGGCTGACCGGCGATTATACGGCGTGTCCAGGCCAGAGGCGGAGGACCAAGGATGCGCAGGCAATTACTGGGCGTAGCGGCGGGCGGCCTGTTGCTGGTCGCCGGCGGCTGCGTGAACGTCAAGGCGCCGGAACGGATCGACCTCGGCGGCCGGCCCGAGCCGGTGGACAGCGGCCGCGTGCCGCCGACCAGCTCGCACGAGCAGGCGCGGCAGGAACTCGTCAAGGCGTACCAGAACATCCAGTATCTCGAGCGCGAGAACCAGGAGCTGAGGAAAGACGCCGCGGAGTACAAGCGCGAGCGCGACGAATGCCGCGATCGGCTCGAGCGGTACGAGGACAAGGACTAGGACTGCACGAAGTCGTGTCACTCGCATGTGCCACTGCTCCGTGAGCAGTGGTCTGGGGCCAGGTGTCTGGCCGCGACCGCACGAATTCGTGTCTCTCGCCAGGCAGTAGCGTAGACCAGGCGCATGGTTCAGTTCGTATTGGGGCGCGCGGGGGCCGGCAAGACACGCCATTGCATTCAGGCGATCCTGCGGGCGCTCGACACGCCGGGCGACACGGGACGCCTGGTCTTTCTTGTGCCCGAGCAGGCCAGCTTCCAGATGGAGCGGGCGCTGGCGACCGGCCCTTCGCGCGGGGCCTACATCCGCGCCGAGGTGCTGAGCTTCTCCCGCCTGACCCAGCGCGGCCTGGCGGAGCTGGGGGGCGGCCGCACGGTCGTGTCCGCCGCCGCCCGCCAACTGGCCCTGTTTGAGCTGGTCCGCCGCCGGCAACCGGCGCTGCATTTCTTCCGGCGCGCCGCGGCCACGCCGGGTTTTCTGGCCCAGGTGGGCCGCTTCATCGAGGAGCTGCTGCACGAGGATGTGAGCTGGGAAGCGCTGCACGCCGCCGCCCGCGCGAACCCCGATGCGGCGACGCGACGCAAGCTCGCGGAACTGGTGGCGCTGTACCGTGATTACCTCGCGTGGCTCGGGCCGCAGCGTGTGGATCCGGCACATCGGCCGGCCCTGCTGCGCGAGCGCCTGGCGGAGCTGCCCTGGCTGGCGGACGCGCGGATCTGGGTGGACGGCTTTGCCGGTTTCACCGGGCAGGAAATCGCGACGCTGGTCGCGCTGGCACAGCGTGCCCGGCAGCTATCCATCACGCTGCTGGTCGATCCCGGCTTACCGAGCGTGCAATCGCCCGGCCAGCCGCTGGATCGGTTGAACCTCTTCTACCGCACGGCCCAGACGTACCAACGGCTGCTGCGCGCGTTTGATGCGGCACGTGTCACGTGCGACGCGCCGGTGATTCTGCATCCCACCCCGTTGCCGCGCTTTGTCGCCGCGCCCGGCCTGGCCCGGCTGGAGGCCGGTCTGGCCACCCCGCCGGGCGTGGCGGTGCAGCCGCCCGCCGCCTCCGTCGCCGACGCGGGGGATGTGCGGGTCGGTGCCTGCGGCGGTCTGCGCGACGAACTGCACGCGGCGGCCGCCTTCATCCGCGCACGCGTGACCGAAGCCCGCGGGCGGCTGCACTTCAGCGATTTCGCGGTCATCGCGCG
>CAZVRR010000012.1:0-27561 GCA_964629745.1 uncultured Planctomycetales bacterium
CCGCAGCCCGGCACAGCGCCCAGAGCACGCCGAGCAGGGTGAAGAGCACGGCCGGCACACCCGCGAGGCGCCAGTTTGGTGCGAAAAGGGCATCCGTCATCAGGGCAACCAGGCTGGCCAGCAGCACGCGGACCAGCCAGGGTCGGACGTGTTGGGCGGCGCGCAGGAGCGCGACGCCGGCGATGAGCGTCCCCAGCAGCCCGCCGACAAACGTGACGCCGCCGACGAGCCCGATCTCGGCGAGGACCTCAAACAGCTCGCTGTGGGCATGTTCGACCAGGTCGCCCATGAAGGCATTCGGGTCGAGGACACGCTCGCGCAGCGAGAGCTGGCCCGCCAGGCGTGGGTAGTTGCCGGCCCCGTGCCCGGCGACCGCGCTGAACCAGCTCTGGTTCCACAACTCGGCGGCGTACCGCCAGGCGTACAGCCGGAAGCGCACCGTGGCGCTGCGTGCCATGGTCGCATCGAACTGCGAAAACTGCGTGAGCCAGACGGCGCCGAGAATGGCGGAGCCCGCCGCGATACCCAGCACGATCCAGCGCAGCCGGCGGCCCGCATAGAGGAGCAGCAGTGCGAAGATGCCCGCCAGCAGGCCCAGGCTCGCCGCACGCGAGGAGGTCAGTGCGAAACACCACAGCAGCACGAACAGTGCGGCGGCCGCGCACGGTACGGTGCGCCGGTCGCGCCCGTCGAGTCGCCGCCAGCGCGCGATGCCGCGCACGAGCCCGGCGCCGCAGAGCAGAATGGCCGGCACGAGGGACGCCGCGAGCGTGTTCGGATTACCCAGGGGAAAGCCGGGGCGATGGTAGGGATTCCGTTCGTAGTAGTACCAGACGCACAGGGCCGCGGCGGCGGCGCTGACGGCCACGAGCGCGACCAGCAGGCGCGGCACGTCCGGCGGGCGCAGGAGCCACGCCAGCGCGAGGGCCCAGGCAAGCGCCAGGGCGAACAGGGCAGCCTGGCCGGCGGCGAGGGCCGGCTCGCCCGTCCACAGCACGCTGGCACCGGAGATCAGCACCCATGCCACGAGCAGGACTTGCGCGGCCAGCCATGGCTCGCGCAATCTGTGACGCGCACCGAGCGGCGCACCGCCCTGGTAAAGGCGCGCCGCCACTGCCGCCAGGCCGGCGCAGGCGGCCAGGTGCAGCGCCAGGTCCTTGATCTCCGTGCCCCGCTCGGTCGCGACGAGGCCGGCCAGCGAAAGCACTTCGATCAGTGGGCGGAGGATCGAGCCCGGGCGCCAGGGGATGGCGCCGGGGTAGGTTTCCCCGGGGCTCGGGCTGATCAGCAGGAAGGCGCCGGCGAGGAGCGCGATCGCGACCACGAGGATGACCCGGCTCCAGCGCGGCGCGGCGGCCTGCGCCTCCCACGGCTGCACGGCCGGCGCGTCGGCAGAATTCAGGTCGGTGGGCTGAGCCTCGGATTGGCCGATGGGATCTGGCATGCGTTCCTCGTCGCGGCGCCGGCGTGCCTCTTTTCGTAACTACGAGCCGCTTTGTCAAACGGGTCGCGCGGGATCGGCGGGCGGGGGTGGAATCCGGCGGGCGTCATCGCCGCCCAGTTTCGTCGTTGCCGGCCGGTGCAGCGCCGGATATCCTGCGGGCTGCCGGCATGGATGACGGCGCGACATGGGCGAGGATATGACAACAATCGCAGGGGTGAGTCGCTCGGAAATGGATTTCGTGCTGCCCACGGCCTTGTCTGACCTGCGGGTTCACATGGTCGGCATCGGCGGCAGCGGCATGTCGGGGCTGGCCGCGTTCCTGCTGCGGCGGGGAGCCTTCGTATCGGGCACGGACGCCGGCGGCGGCGCGCCGCTGGCGCGGCTGGGGGCGTCGGGCGCGCAAGTCAGCGCGCAGCCGCTGCTGGACAACCTGGTGCAGGCGCCGGACCTGGTCGTGAGGTCGGCAGCGGTGCCCGACGATGACGCGGAAATCCTCGCCGCGCGCGGGCGCGGTGTTCCGATCCTGAAATACGCGCAGATGCTCGGGCTGCTGATGGGGCGCTGCGCGGGAATCGCCATCAGCGGCACGCACGGCAAGAGCACGACGACCGCGTGGCTCTCGTTCGTGCTGCGCCGGGCCGGCTTCGACCCCAGCTTCGTGGTCGGCGCGAACGTGCCGCAACTGGGGGGTGGCAGCGGCGTGGGTGACGGCGCGTACTTCGTCGCGGAAGCGTGCGAGTACGACCGCTCGTTCCTCAACCTGCGGCCGACGCGCACCGCGATCCTGAACATCGAGGAAGACCACCTCGACTACTACGAAAACCTCGACGCGATCGTGGAGGCCTTCACCGAGTTCACGTCACGGCTGCCGCCGGACGGGCTGCTGCTCGTGAACCAGGCCGACGAGCGGTGCCGGCGCGTGGCGGCCGCGCATGCCGGCCGCCTGGAGTTTTTCGGCAGCGGGCCGGACGCCGAATGGCGGGCCGTGGACATCGCGCTGGAGGACGGTCGCTACGGTTTCGCGGTACTGCACCGGGGGGCGCGGCTGGGGCGCGTGCGGCTGGGCCTGCCCGGCCGGCACAACGTCGACAACGCGCTGGCCGTCATCGCGCTGGCGCGCGACTGCGACGTGCCCTGGGGCGCGCTGGCCCCGGCGCTGGAGGAATTCCGCGGGGCGCAGCGGCGGCTGGAGCTGCGCGGCGAGGTGCGCGGCGTGCGGATCCTCGACGATTACGGGCACCATCCGACGGAGATCCGCGCCACGCTGGTCGCGGCCCGCGAGCGCTTCGCACCGCGGCAGCTCTGGTGCATCTTCCAGCCGCATCAGCACTCGCGGACGCGCTTCCTGATGAACGACTTTGCGCGCAGCTTTCACGCGGCGGACCACGTCGTGGTGCCGGACATCTACTTCGTGCGCGACACGCAGCGCGAACGGGAACTCGTCTGCGCGGAAGACCTCGTGGCACAGCTCCGCGCGCGCGGCGCGAACGCGGAATACATCCCGGAGTTCGCGGGGATCGTCGAGCGCGTGGCCGCGGCCGTGCAGCCGGGCGACGTGGTGCTGACGATGGGTGCGGGGAATATCTGGATGGTGGCCGATGTGCTGCTTCGCCGGCTTGGAGGCGATCTGCCAGGCTGAGGCGCCGCTCGCGCCGCGGACCTGGTATGAGCTCGGCGGCCCGGCCCGCTGGCTGCTCACTCCCCGCACCGAGCAAGAGCTGCGGGAGGTGCTGGCACGCTGCCGCCAGCACGGCGTCGAGTGGCGCGTCCTCGGACGCGGCGCGAACGTGCTCGTACGAGACGCGGGCTTCGGCGGCGCGGTGATCATGCTGAGCGGCCCCCCGTGGGACGAGATCCGCTGGGAACCGGCCGGGGCCTGCGCGGGCGCGGGCGTCGACTTCCATCTCCTGGCCAAGCAGGCCGCGGCGCGCGGCCTCGGTGGACTGGAGAACCTGGCCGGAATTCCGGGGAGTCTCGGCGGGATCGTGCGGATGAACGCGGGCGGCAAGTACGGCGAGATCGGGCAGTACGTCCGTTCGGTGCGCGTGATGGACGAAACAGGCGCCGTCTGCGAGCTCGACCGGGCGGCGGTGGGGTTCGAATACCGCAAAACTCAGCTCGGCCGGCGCATCGTCCTGGGGGCCACGCTGGTGCTGCAGCCTGGCTCGCCGGAGGAACTGACGGCCCGCTTCCAGGCGATCTGGAAGGAGAAGTACGCCACGCAGCCGCCGGTGAGCGGCCGCACCGCCGGATGCATTTTCAAGAACCCGCGACGCGAGCAGCCGGCCGGCCGGCTGCTCGATCAGTGCGGCCTGAAGGGCACGCGCCGCGGAGGCGCGGAGATCAGCACGCGCCATGCGAACTTCATCGTTGCGCACGCCGGCGCCACGGCGGGGGACGTGATAGACTTGATCGAGTTCGCGCGCCGGCAGGTGCGGGAGCGCGCGGGCGTCGAGCTCGAGTTGGAGGTGGAAATCTGGTAAGCGGACAGAAGCTGCGGGTGACGGTGCTGCGCGGCGGCCCCAGCGCGGAGCGCGAGATCAGTCTCGCGTCCGGACAGGCGGTCGCGGCGGCGCTGCGTCAGCGCGGGCACGCGGTGTACGAGTCGGACATCACGCCTGACGACCTGTCCGCCCTGGACCGGCCGACCGATGTCGTGTTCCCCGCCCTGCACGGCACGTTTGGCGAAGACGGCCAGCTCCAGGCCATCCTGGCGCGACGGAACCTCCCGTTCGTCGGTTCGGATGCCGCCGCGTCCGCGCTGTGCATGGACAAGGTGGCTGCCAAGCGGCGCGTCAGCGAGCTGGGGATCGACACGCCGGCGTTTGCGGTGCTTGCGCAGCCGGAGGCGCCTGCCGGGCTGGCCTGTCCACTGGTCGTGAAACCGGCGAACCAGGGCAGCAGCGTGGACACGTTCGTGCTCCGCGCGCCGGGCGAGCTGGTGCCGGCGATCCGGCAGGTCGTCGGACGTTTCGGACAGGCGCTGGTCGAGCGCTTCGTCGCCGGCGACGAGTTCACCGTCGGCTTCCTGGGGGCGCAGGCGTTGCCGCCGATTTGCGTCCGGCCACGCCGCGGTTTCTATGACTACCAGGCCAAATATCTCGCCGACGACACCGAATATCTGTTCGAGGCGGGCCATGCGCCGGCGCTGCTGGAGCTGTTGCAGCGGCTGAGCAGCCGGGTGTTTACGGGCCTGGGCTGCCGGCACCTGGGCCGCGTGGACTGGATCGTCGATGCCGCGGGCCGGCCCTGGTTTCTCGAGGTGAACACGATCCCCGGTTTCACGGGACATTCGCTGGTGCCCAAGGCCGCGGCCCGCATCGGGATCGGGTTTGACGAACTGGTCGAGCGGTTGGTCAGGATGGCGCTGGAACCGACGTGAGACGCGCAACAGCGAGCAAGTCCAGGGCGACCGGCGCCCCGCGCCCCCACGCACCGCAGATGACGCGTGCGGCGGGCATGCGCCTGGCGCGCGTCGGCCTCTGGCTCGCAACCGGCGCCGCCATCGCCTACGGGCTGCACCGCCTCGAACCACTCGCCCTGGCCGTCAACGAGGGCCCGGCGTGGCACGCGCAGATCCGCTGGGTCGACGCGCCGCCTTCCACCCGCGTTCCGGATTGGATCTTCCGGGAAGCGCTGTCGGAACCCAGCCTGATTCCGCTGTACAGCGAGAGCATCCTGGCCCCGCAACTTTGCGGGCGCATCGCGGCCGGGCTGGCCAAGTCGCCCTGGATCGCGGAAGTTCAGCGCGTGGCCCGCAGCGCCGGCGGCGAAGTGAGCATCAAGGCCACGTTCCGCGAGTATCTCACGTATGTCGTCAAGGACAACACCGGCTATCTGGTGGACCGCTCCGGCGTGCGGCTGCCGCGCGACGAAAGTGCCACGAAGCTCACCGACGGGCAATTCCTCATCCTGGAGGGCGTCTTCGACCCCGTGCCGGAAGTGGGACAGCCCTGGCCGGGCCAGGCCGTCGCGGGCGGGTTGAAGCTCGTGCACTTTCTCGAAACGCACTGCCCCGAGCAATTGCGGCCCGCGTTCGTGGCCGTCGACGTGTCCAACTACAATAATCGACGTAACCGGCTGGATGGCTGGCTCAGCATCCGGACACTATATCCGTGCCACTACATCCGGTGGGGCTATCCGCCGGGCGAGACGTCGGGCACAGAGAGCTCCGCGGAGCGAAAGATCGAGATGCTCTGGACGGTGTTCCGCCAGCAGGGGCAGTTGCCCGGCGCGAACCCGCTGGACGTACGGAACGAGGACGCGATCTGGGGCCTGAACTGGCACGTGCCGTGAGTGGCGGGCGTCCGACGGACGGAGTAACGCAATGGAATCCTTCGACCAACTGCTGACGACCGCACTGGAGACGGTTCGGCAGCACGCACCCCAGCAGGCCGCGTGGCTGCCCCCGGCCGTCGCCGGCGGCGTCATCCTCGTGGCGCTGGTATTAATGACGCGGGGGGCCCGCCTGGCGCCGGTGCTGGTGAGCGTGCTGTTCCTGGGTCTGGGGGCGTGGACCGGCTGGTTCGCCTCGCAGCTCCTCCTGACGCCGTTCTGGCCCACGGTGATCGCGACGTCGCTCGTGGGTGCGGCGGTCGGGGCTGTCCTGGCCAAGCTGTGGATGGCGGTGCTGTTGGCTGGTGCGTTCATCGCGGCCGCGCTGACGTTGTACTCCGTGCAGGTGATCGCACCGAATATCGACGGCGCCTCCACGGTGGATGTGTATGCGGTGCAGCTTCCCACCGTGGCGGAGGGGCCGGTCGCCGAAACCGCTGACGCCGTCCTGCTGCGAATCTGGCAGCGGCTGGCGGCGGAGGTGCCGAATTTCCGCACCAGCATCTGGGCCATCCTGCTGAGCCTCGGCCTCGCCGGACTGATATTCGGACTTCTGCTGCCCAAAGTGACCCGGGTGCTCCTGACGTCCACGGCGGGCACGCTGCTCCTGCTCGCGTCCGGTTGGGTTGTGCTTAAGACGAACTGGCCGGAAGCGGTTTCGGGGGTGGAGTCGCTGGGCGCGTGGGGCTGGGCAGTCATTACGGGTCCGTGGCTGCTTTCCCTGCTCGTGAACGGACGTCACGCCAGCCGCCGGCGACCCGTGGCGGAGCAACCCGAAGAGGAGCCCGCCGCGGAAGTTGCGGCAACTTGACCCGCCCGGCTCGTCATGCGGCCCGACATTTTGGACGATTCTCCGTGGCGGCGTCGTTTCGCCGCGGAGGCGCCGGGCGGAAGTGGTCCCTCAAGCCGAGCTAGTACGGTGGGCGGGTGAACAGGCCGCGCTGACGGGGGCGGTTCTGCTCGCGCTGGGGCTGGTGTACACGTTTTACGGGAACGCGCTTTCCAAGCTTTTGCTCGTGTTCACCTGTGCGGGCCTGGGCTGGGCCGGGGGGGTGACGGCGTCGGTTGTCGGGGAGCTCCCGGAGTTGCCCGCCGCGATTTGCGGCGCCATCGCGCTGGCCGGATTTGCCGCGGGCGTTCCGCGCGTCGCGGTATCGTTGACCGCGATTGCGATCTGGGGCGTTCTGAGCGCGTACCTGGTCGCCCAGTTCGGCCCGTCGCGCACGTGGCTATGGAGCCTGGCAGGCGTGGGGGCCGGCCTGGGGCTGCTGTTCAGCATCCTGTGTCACAGGACGATGAACGTGATCCTGACGGTGTTGCAGGGCACGGTCCTCATGCTGATCGGCTGGATCGCGCTCATGTGCCAGGTCGCGCCGGCGGTGGGATGCACGTTCCGGACATGGGCGGGCGGCCGTTCGTTCATCGTGCCGGTGTTTCTCGGCATGTTGTTCACGATGGGATACTCGTACCAGGCCATGCGCCGCCAGGGCGATGTGAAAACCGGGGCCTGATAGCTCAAGCGGGCTGGCCTGCGCGCCGATAAATCGCGCGCTGGAGCAGGGTTGACTTTCGCAACCGCGACCGGCTACACTCCGGTCGGCGTTTAAGGTCGCGGAGTTTTTCCGAAGACGGGCGCTTGGATGACGCGTTCGACAACAACGTGACCGGGTACATCTGGAGCGGCCGTTCAGCGCCGACCCCGGTAGGGCGTCATCCCGTGACTGAATGCTTGTCCTGTATGCCATTCCTTCCCGTGCCGGCGACTGTGACGAACTCGCTCCCATGAGGAATTTGTCCACATGGTGAAGGTTCAGTTGCCCGACGGCACTGTTTTGGAGCATTCCCCCGGGACCACCGTGGCCGAGGTGCTGCGCGCGATCAGTCCGCGACTGGCTGCCGCGGCGGTGGCCGCGGAGGTCAACGGACACGTTGTCGACCTGGCGACTCGGCTGACGGAGCCGAGCGTCACGCTCCGCGCCCTGAAGATCGACGATCCCGAAGGGCTCGAGGTGGCGCGGCACAGTTGTGCCCACGTCGCGGCGGAGGCGATCTGCAGCCTCTGGCCCCAGACGAAGCTGGTCTACGGCCCGCCGGTGGATAACGGGTTCTATTACGACATCGACCTCGATCACAAGCTGACGCCGGCCGACTTTGAGCGGATCGAGGCCCGCATGGAGGAGATCGCGAAGGCGAATCGTCCGTTCGTGCGGGTGGACCTGCCGCGCGCGGAGGCCATGCGCCGCCTCGAAGCCGAGGGCAACGAGTACAAGATCGACAATGCCCAGCGGGCGGTCGGCGACACGCTGAGCTTCTACTGCACCGGTCAGCCGGGCAACGGGTGCTTCGAGGACCTGTGCCGCGGGCCCCACGTGCCGAGCACGAGTCACATCGGTGCCTTCAAGATCATGCAGGTCGCCGGTGCGTATCACCATGGCGACGAATCCAAGAAGATGCTCCAGCGGGTGTACGGGACCACCTGGCCCAGCAAGAAGGGCCTGAAGGACTACCTGAACCTGCTCGAGGAGGCCAAGAAGCGCGATCACCGCAAGATCGGCCAGGAGATGGGCCTGTTCACCATCGACCCGCTGGTCGGTCCGGGACTGATCCTGTGGAAGCCCGCGGGCGCGATCGTGCGGCGCATGCTCGAGCAGTTCATCCTGAAGGAGTTGATCGCCAGCGGTTACCAGCAGGTGTATACGCCGCAGATCGGCAAGCTCGACCTGTACCGCACGAGCGGGCACTTTCCCTATTACAAGGATGCCCAGTTCCCGCCCCTGTTCGAAAGCGATGCCGCCCGCGCGCTGAACGACGTGTGGGAGGCGGCGCTGGCGCGGGGCGATGCGGCGGGCTTCAGCCCGCAGGAAGAGACCGCGCTGCGGCGGCTCGAGCAGGTGGATGCGGGCATGGCGCGCCGCCTGCATGAAAAGAAGTATTCGCCGGCGGCCGGTCACGGTAAGCACAACCAGCAGATCGTGCGCGAACTGCTGGCCGAAGGCGACGGCTACCTGCTGCGGCCGATGAACTGCCCGCACCACATCCGCATCTACGCCTCGGAACCGCGGAGCTACCGCGACCTGGCGCTGCGGCTGTGCGAGTTCGGGCAGGTCTACCGCTACGAGCAGTCGGGTGAGACGAGCGGCATGACCCGCGTGCGCGGCTTCTGCCAGGACGACGCCCACATCTTCTGCACGCCGGAGCAGTTGCCCCGCGAGATCGGCGACTGCATTCGATTGTCGAAGCTGGTGCTCGGGGCGATCGGGCTGCACGACTACCGCGTGCGGATCGGGCTGCGCGATCCGCAGAGCGACAAGTACATCGGGGGAGACGAGCTGTGGAGCACCGCGGAGGCGGCGCTGCGCGAGGTCGTCCGGGCGTCGGGGATGCGCTACTCGGAGGAGCAGGGCGAGGCGACGTTCTACGGGCCCAAGGTCGACTTCGTCGTCAAGGACTGCCTCCACCGCGACTGGCAGCTCGGCACGGTGCAGGTCGACTACAACCTGCCCGCGCGGTTCGGCCTGAGCTACATCGGCGCCGACAACGCGGAGCACCGGCCGGTGATGGTCCACCGCGCCCTGTTCGGCAGCCTGGAGCGGTTCGTCGGGATCCTGATCGAGCATTTCGCGGGCAAGTTCCCGCTGTGGCTGGCGCCGACGCAGGTGATGGTCTGCTCGGTCAGCGAGCGTTCGGAAGAGTATGCGCGCCGCGTGCACCAGGGCTGCCAGGCAGCGGGGCTGCGCGCGGAGCTCGATATCAGCAGCGAACGCATCGGCGCGAAAATCCGCCGGGCGACGCTGCTCAAGGTGCCGTACGTCCTCGTGCTGGGCGAGCAGGAGGCGGCCGGCGGTCTGGTGAATGTGCGCACGCGCGACGGGCAGCAGTTGGGAAGCCACCCGCTGGCCCAGTTCCTGGCTGCGTGTGCGGCGGAAATCGAAAACCGTGGCGTCAACGCGCCAGTCGCGGCGGGCCAGGCTGCGACCACCTGCGGCGCGGGCACCTAGTTCCGCGCCGCCGCCCGCCGGCCCGGCGGGTTGGGAACAGGAGGTTAACGACATCGCTCAGGAGATGAGACGGAACGAGCAGATCCGCATTTCGCCGGTGCGCGTCATCGGTGCGGACAACGAGCAGCTCGGAGTCATGCCGGTCCTGGAAGCACAGCGCATGGCGCACGAACAGGGGATGGACCTGGTCGAGGTCGCTGCCAACGTGCGACCGCCCGTGTGCAAGATCATGGACTATGGCAAGTGGAAGTACAACCAGAAGAAGAAGACCAAGAAGGCGCACGAGCAGACGCTCAAAGAAGTGCGCATGCGGCCGAAGACCGACGACCACGATCGTGAGATCAAGACGCGCCAGGCCGAGAAGTTCCTCAAGGGCGGCGACAAGGTGCAGTTCACGATCCGCTTCCGCGGACGCGAGCGGGCACACCGCGAAATCGCGTTCGCCCTGCTGCGCGAGGTCGTGGAATACTTCGGCGACAAGGTGCGCGTCGAACGCCCGCCGGCCATGGATGGGCGGAACATGGTGATGATCCTCGCCCCGGCCCGTGGTGCGTGGGAAGGCGGCGAAGAACCGGCTGACAAACCGGCTGCGGCCCGCCCGCCGGTCGCCGGCGCGGCGCCCACTCCGGCTTTGGGCGAGCTGCTGCCGGAGACGCGGCCGGAGTTCGACGTGCCTGCATCCGTAGGTTCGCCCGACGAGCCCTGAAATCCGGCCCGCCTGACGCCGTCGACCGGACGACGCGGCGGCGCTCAGGGCGAGGGAGCGGGCTGGGACCCGGCGGGCGCGGCGGCACCAACGGGGAAGAGCCGCACGCGCAGCCGAATGGGCTCCGCGGGGGCGGTCTCCGGCTGGCTGGCCGGCGCCGCCGGGGCCTTGCGGACCAGATCCACGCGGCCCCCTGCCAGCGGCTTGGCCTCGGATGCTTTGGCTCCGGGGGTGCGACGAGCCCGACTCAGGGTCGTCGCTGCGGGCGCTTCTGCCCTGGGGGGCTCGTGGATTTCGCCCGCAATTCTTGACGGCGCGTGCTCCGGTTCGCCCAAGAGCCGCGCCCAGATCGGCTCCTCGGGGTTCGCACAGAACACCTGACCGGGAGCGTGCTCGTGGAGTGCTGCAAGAGTCGCGGTCGCCGCATCGACGGTCAGGCGGCCGCTGAATTCGGCCGGCACCGCGTCCGGAACGTCGCCGAACCGCGCTATCAGGTCCGCCAGCGCCGCCGCGTACTGCGCCTCGTTCTGCGGCGTCACCTCGATTTCGATGACCGGGGTGGAATCGTCTGAATCCATTGCGGCCGTGCCCGATGGGGACCATTCCCTGGTGTACTCGCTGGGCACCTGGATGCCGAACAGTTCGAGCTCGGCGTCGGGCGCGCGCTTGTCGGCGGGGGCGCGGGACAGCGAGTATGAGAGGTCGTCCCGATCTTCTTCGGTAGCGGCGGGGTCGACCGCGTAGATCGTTTGGTCCGCGGTCGTGACATTGGCGGCCGGGGCCGGCGCTGTCTTGCGCCCGGTGAAGGGCCATTGGTTCTGACCATACCACGCGACGAGCGCGGCGCCGCCGATGACCGCCGCCGCCCCCGTGAGGCGCATGGCCAGCCGCGCGACCCGCATTGGCGGCCGAGGGGCACTTCGCGAACCCAGAGTCTCCGGCGCCCGCGCCAGCGTGGTGCGGGCGAAGTCGCCGGGGGCGGCGTGGCGCGGCAGTTGCGCCAGGGCCTGGGAGGTCTCGCGCAGCTCGATCAGCACGCGCCGGCACTCGGCCGACGTGGCCAGGGTGCGCTCGACGGCTTCCACGCGTTCCGGCGGGAGTTCACCGTCGAGGTACGCCGAAAGATCGGCTCGCAGATTATCGGGGACTTCCCGGCTCACTGTTCACGTTCTCCGCGGTCAATATACGTCGTAGCACGGTGCGGGCGCGCGCGATGCGGCTCTTGACGGTGCCCACCGGCACGGACAGGACTTCCGCGATCGCGGCATAATCCAGGCCCTCGATGTCGCGCAGGACCACTGCGGCGCGGAAGTCCGGTTCGAGCCGCATCAGGGCCGCCGCCAGGCGTTGCTGCTGCTCGGCGTGTTCCAGCGCGGCCGCGGGTTCCACGTCGCCGGGGGCGCTGCCGGTCGTCGCGAGAGCGGGCGCCGCGTCGAGCGAAACCGGCCGGCGTCGCTGCGCGCGGCGCTGTGTCAGCGCCAGGTTCACGGCGATGCGGTACAGCCACGTATAGAAGCACGCCCGCGCCCGGAAGCGTGGCAGTGCCGCCAGCGCCTGGAGAAAGGTCGACTGGGCCAGGTCGTGCGCGACGAACTCATCGTGGCTCATCCGGAAACACGTGTTGAAGATCCGGTCCTGGTAGCGGGTCACGAGCGCGGCAAACGCCGCGCGGTCCCCGCGCTGGGCCGCGGTCACCAAGGGGTAGTCTGCATCGGCTTCCACGCGTTCGCGGTTCACTAAGCCGCTCTCCCTTGGACGCGCGGCCCCGCCCGTTGGTTCCCGATGGCCGGGCAAGCGGACCTCCGCGTGCGAACGGCCCTTGCCAACGTGTCGGCCGCATGATAACCCATAATACGCTCGGGCGGCGCGGCGGGTGGCGTCGTGGTGCGGTGCGGTCGGACCGGAAAACGGCCAGCGCGGCCGAGCGGCGGACCCGGTGCGAGACGAGGAAGCGGAGATGGCGCTACGAGTTGGTCTGATCGGCTGCGGCGATGCGGCACAGACGCACCTGCGGGGCTGGCTGTCGCTGGGTGGACGCGTGCGGGTCGTCGCGCTGGCCGATCCCGATATCGCGCGCCGCCGGGCGCTGCGCGACCAGATCGAGCACCAGCGCCCTACAAGCGGCGTGGGTCCGCCGATCATCGAGTTCGACGACTACCGCGAGTTGTTCGCCCGCGCGCAGCTCGATGCGGTCGACATCTCGGTGCCGCATGATCTGCACTGTGACTGTATTCGCGAGGCGGCGGCGCGCCTGATCCACTGGCTGTGCGAGAAGCCGCTGTGCATCAATCGCCAGCAGGCCGCGGTGATAGAACAGACGATGGCGGGCGTTTCCGCGATCGGCATGTGTGCCCACAACCAGATGTTCATGCCGGCGCTGGCCGAGGCGAAGCGCATGCTGCTGGAGGGCTACCTGGGCCGCGTCTACACGGTGGTATCCCAAGGCGGCTTCCGCATGGGCCAGCCGCCGCCGGGGGCGCCGCCGGAGCTGGTCGCGCGGTATGACTCGATTCGGCCCGGCTCATGGCGCACCGATCCGACGCGCACGGGCGGCGGCGAGCTGATCGATACGGGCTACCATCCGTGTTACCGCCTCCTGCACCTGGCGGGCGAGGTGCCGCAGGATGTCATCGCGCTGACCGCCCGGCACCGCGTGCAGCACATCGCGGCGGAAGACACGGCGGAGGTGCTCTGTCGCTTCCCGAGCGGTGCGATCGGCCACGTGCGGACGAGCTGGGCGATGGAGCTGCCGGCGGGGCAGTACTCGTTCCACGTGATCGGTGAGCGCGGCGAGCTGTTCGGCGGCAGTCGCGAGCTGTACTACCAGCCGCCGGGGATGCAGCCTGCGCATGCGCAGTTTGCCGAGGTCGACACGTTTGTTTTGCAGATCCGGCATTTCGTGGATTGCATCGAGCAGGGGGTGAAGCCGGCGCACACGTACCAGGATGCATTGCGCGTGATGGACCTGATTTTCCGGGCCTACGAGTTTGTCGCCGGTCGCGGCCCGGGGTGACCCGGTGAGTCCGTGATGACGTGATCAGCGGCGCTGGGGCTCCGGGCGGGGGCGAGCGCGTGTCGTCATGCCGTCCTTCGTGCCGTCCCGCCGGGACGGCGACGGGACCGTCCCGGCGGGACGGTGTGATGGTTGCCCAGCACGCAGTGCTGGGATCTCGGCTCGCGCGCCTTGGGTTTCTTCATGCCGTCCCATCGGGACGGCGAGGTACAAAGGAGCCGTATTATCCCACCACGATGTGGTGGAATTTCTTCACGCCGTCCCGCGGGGACGGCGGCCTGCGCGGGAGGCGTGTAATTGATCCCACCACAACTTGGTGGGCTCTCATCACGCCGTCCCGGCAGGACGGCGAGGCACGCAGGGCACGTGATTATCCCGCCACAGTGTGGTGGGCTCTCATCGTGCTGTCCCGTCGGGACGGCGACGGGACCGTCCCGGCGGGACGGTGTGATGGTTGCCCAGCACGCAGTGCTGGGACGGCTGCGGGCCGCTGCACCTGTTTTGGCTCTCAGTTTGCCATGCCGTCCCATCGGGACGACGTGAAGGTTGCCCAGCACGCCGCGCTGGGATCGTGGCGGGCGCCGTACCTGACCGACCGCTCTCGCGCGCCGTGTTGCCGAAGAAGGAGGCGCGGCGCGCTCGTCCGGGGCAACTCGCCGAACTGTTGCCGACCTGCGCTTCGTCGCTCAGCGCGGAAACACTACCCCGAGATCCGGGTACTTGCGTTTCATGAATTCGAGCGCGAGCCAGGTGTGGCAGTGATCGACGCGCGGGTTCTTTGCCGTCGGGCAGTTGCAGCCCAGATAGACATGCTCGGCGCGGGCGAGTTCGGCCAGGCGGTCGAACGACTGGCGATCGTCCTTGAATCGCGCCTCCAGCAGCTTCAGGTACGCAGCCCGCAGCGTACGCCAAGCCTGTTCCGTCGGCGCGGCCAGGTAGGCTTCACTGCTGTCCTGCGCGGGGCGCAGGGGGTGCTTCGTGCGCCAGCGCGTGTCCTGGCGAATCCCGGCCGGCAGCGGGTCGGCGGGTGGTCGCTTGCCGCGGTAAATCTTGTATCGCGTCAGCATGTTACGCTCCGGCTCGCTGCACATGGTATCGCGAACGGGCCCGGGGCGGGTCCTCCGCGGTGTGGCACGGCCAGGCTTCGCCTTCGTGCCGAAGGCGAAGCCAGACCGTGGCACCCAACCCTGGCACCCGACCCTGGAGAATCGTCGACCGCTTGTCGAGCCGCGTCCCAACATCCGGCGCCGGCACGAGCGGCATACCTCGGCGCAGCGCGTAGAATGTGGCAGAGCAGGCTTCGGGTGCCGCCGGGCACGCGAGCTGCGGCGATGGGATGATTCATGGCAGCGCGGCCGGCCGGCATGCATGTTCACGACCTGGTGGTCCTGGGGCGCTATCGGGGGCGCCAGGCGCGGAACATGCTCGACCAGCAACTGCGCGAAGCGCCGGTGCGCACGTTCGCCGTGATCCTGCTGCTGGTGGTCATCTGGGGGGCCCTGTATTTCCTGCTCGAGACGATTTTCTATCACGTCGGGCGCTGGGGCCTGGTGGCCGTCGTGGCGAACAAGCACATCTTTGTGCACTTCTTTCTCGTCCTGGCGGTGATGCTGGCCTTCTCCAACGCGATTCTCGCGTTCGGCAACCTGTTCGGCCGCGACGAGGCGGCCCACCTGCTGACCCTGCCCGCGCACCCGCGCCAGGTGCTGACGCTGAAGTGGTTCGAAGGCATGCTGCTGTCAAGCTGGTCGTTCCTCGTGCTCGGCGTGCCGCTCATGCTCGCGGTCGCGAACAACACGACCGTCGAGTGGTACTACTACCCGCTGTTCATCGGCCACTTCCTCGGCTTCGTACTGGTGCCGGCGACATTCGGGCTGATCGTGGCGTGGGTCGTGGCCATGTGGGTGCCGCGGCAGCCGCTGGTCGTGGTGGGATGGATCGGCGCGGTCCTCATGGTGTTGTCCGGCTACTACGTCTGGACCTACTTCCATCCGCAACTCGAGTCGGAGCAGTGGCTGACACTGCTGTTCCGCGAGATGCGGCTGGCCAAGAGCCTCCTGCTGCCCAGCACCTGGACCTCCCAGGGGATCGTGGCGGCGATCGAACGGGACGTCGGCAGCAGCCTCGTGTACCTGCTGGTCGTGCTGGCCAACGCCGCGTTCTTTTCATGGCTCACGATCAACCTGATCGCCCTGACCTGGCCCGAGGCGTACAGCCGGGCGCGGCACGGCTACCAGCCGGCGGTCGCGCGGCGCGCCTGGCTGACGGGCGCCTTGTGCGAAGTGCTGTTCTTTTACCTGCCCGCGCGGCTGCGGACGCTGATGCGCAAAGACCTGCACGGATTCGTGCGCGATGCGACGCAGTGGACGCAGATGCTGATCATGCTCGGGCTGCTCGTCGTCTACGCCCTCAACCTGAAGCGCCTGCCCGTAGATCTCGAGAGCCCCGGAATCAAGGCGCTGATCGCATTCCTGAACCTCACCACGATCAGCCTGATCCTGGCCACGTTCACGAGCCGCTTCGTCTACCCGCTGCTTTCGCTGGAGAGCCAGCAGATCTGGCTGCTCGGGCTGCTGCCGACCGGCCGCTCGACGCTGCTGCTGAGCAAGTTCATCTTCGCCCTCACGATCACCGGCCTGTGCGGGCTGGGCGTGATGAGCCTGGCCGTCACGGTGCTCGACCTGCCGCGCAGCTGGGCCGGCCTGAACCTGCTCCTGTGCCTGGGCATCTGCATCGGCCTCTCCGGCCTGTCCGTCGGACTGGGAGCGCGCTTTCCCGTACTCGGGCAGCGGAATCCCGCGCGCATCGCGTCCGGCTTCGGCGGCACGCTGAACCTCATCGCCAGCATGCTCTTCGTCGCGGTGCATCTGATCGCCGTCGCCCTGGTAGGGACGAGCGAGCTGCGCGGCGATGCGTTTCGCTACGCGGGCGGGCTCGCCCAGCAGACCTGGAGCGTGGCGGTGGGCCTGATGGTCTTCAGCAGCCTGGCGGCCGCCGCGGCACTCTGGCTCGGCGCCCGCCATTTCGAGCGCCTGGAGGCCTGACTCAGCCGCCCTCCAGCAACTTGCGCAACCCTTCATTGAGCCGGTGCAGTGGCTCGGCGCGTACCCGCGGGCTCGCCAGCGTGCCCGTGACGCGGTATTGCATCAGCTCCTGGCCCGCGCTCTCGAGCAGGTCCGTGACGACGCCGAGCCGCGGCGCCGAGCGCGGATGGGCGCCGACGAGCGTGAGCGACAGCTCGTCGGTCTCGAGATTCCAGGTCCCCTCGCCCACCAGGCGCAGATCGCGGCTCTCCAGGTCCACGCGCGTCAGGTTCAGCACCTGCCCCTGCCAGACAAACTGGAGATCGACCAGGTCGGCGGCGTCGCTCGCGGGCTGCGCCGGCGGATTCGCCGCGGCCACCTCCGCCAGTACGGGCGTGTGAAGCATCGACGCGCCCCGGATGCGCAGGCGCCCGCCGCCGGTGCGGGTCGTATCGCGCCCGGCGGTGCCGCGCACGATGACATTCCCGTCGACGACACCGCGATTGGTGCGCGTGGTATCGGTTTCGCGGGGCCGCACCAGTTCGGCGAGTGCCACGTTCTGCATCGTGAGCGAGACTTCGTATTCGGACGAATCCGGGTCGAAGCGCGCGAAGCCGAAGGCATCGCCGCCGCAGAGACGTCCCTGCAAGTCCTCGAGGCGCACCCAGGGTGTCCCGGTCTCGTAGCGCAGCCGGCCGTCCCAGGCGGTGAGCAGCCGGCCTGCGAGCAGGCCGCGCGCGAGCTTGATCTCGGCATCCAGGTGGGTCTGCCCGGCCTGCGTCGAGCGGCACGCGCCGCGCAGGCGCCCCTCGCACTGCGTCAGTTGCGGCCCGACCTGGAGGCTACCGTCGGTCAGCGCGAGTTCGCCCGTGACCTGCCAGCGCGGATCGGTGTGCGCGGCGTACTGCACGCTCGAGAGATCCAGTGCCAGCCGGCCGGTGGGCGCCAGGCGCCAGAGTACCCGGGCCAGCGGCATGGGAAACGCGTCCAACACCTGCGGGCCAAGCTCCACGTCGCGCACCGCGACCGCGAATTCGGCCTGTTCGGCGCCCGCGTCCCAGGCCAGGCGGCCGGTCGCGCTGAGCCGACCTGCCGCGCCGACGCTGCCGGTGAGCTGCGACACGTCCACGCCCGACCCGCTGATTACCGCCCGCGCCGCGACCTGCTCGAGCAGGACCGGCAGGGCATCCGGCTGCATCCGCGGCGCGTCCACATCGAGTTCCGCCACCTGCCGTGGCGGACCCGTACCGGCGGGCTCCGGACGCAACTGAAGGCGCAGGCCGCCGACGCCCGAGAGCCGCAGCGCTTGCACCCCCGCCACCCATGGCGGCGGAATCAACTGCGTCACCAGGGATTCCAACGCGGCGTTGTCAATCCGCAGATCGAGCCGGGCGGGCGTTCCGGAGGCGGGACCGGCGGGCAGCATGCCCGTGGCGCGCAGCTCCGCCGCACCCTGCCGCGCCGCGAAGCCCTCGATCATCTGCCAGTCGGGCAGGATGGAGATCCAGCCCGTACAGGGTTCCCAGGCACGCACGCCGTCGAACCCGTGCAGCACGCCGCGCTTCACGTGTACCCGGTAGGGCGCGGTCTGCTCTTCCGAGCGGCCCAGTCCATGCACGTGGCCGCGCACGTCGCCCGTGCCGGCGAAGTGGATCTGCGGCGGGGTCGGGCTGCCGCCGACCGGGATATCGATTTCGCGGCGCAGCGGGACGTCCATGAGCTCGACATGCAGGTCGGTGTCCTGGGCTGCCACGTCCACCCCGACGGTTCCATTGACCAGGACACCGGTGTCGTCGAGAAACCCGTGCAGATCCTGGACCTGCACGCAGCCGCCGGCGATCGAAAGACGTCCCTCGGCCCGTTGCAGGCGCCGCTCGGGTCCGAGGCGCACGCTGCCGGCCAGCAACTGGGCGTCGACCTCGACCGCCGTCGGCGGACTTTTCGGTTCCTCCGCGGGTCCGCGATCCCGCCGGAGGTGGACGCGTACATCGCACAGGCCCACCGGGCTGGCGTGGCTCCAGAGCCGCTGGTAGCGGGTCGGCAGGGCGGCGAACAGCTTCTCGTCGAGCGTGACGTTCGTCGCTGCGACCCAGACGCCAAAGCCGGCGGCGTGGCCGGCATGCGTGACGTGGCCGGTAGCGCTGACGCGTGCCGCACCGTGTTCGCCCGTGAGACGCTCGAGCACAATTCCTTCGGTCGCGGAGAAGGTGACGCGGCCGGCGACATTCTCAAAGTCGTAGGGGAACTCGCGCGGACGGGCACGCGCGTTGCGCGGGAGCAACTCGCCGCTGATCGCGAGCGGCGCCGGCTTCTCGCCGGCCGGCGCCGGCCGCTCGGCGCGCACGTGCAGGTCGAATGGGCCGGCGGGCGCGAAGTCGTTGATGAAGAAGCGCAGGCTTTGCGGCAGGCGCGGGCTGGTGACGAACGCGGAATCGGATTGTCGCGTGGGGAAGTGCATCCCCTCGAGGCTCAGCTCGAGCGACTGAAGGTAGGGCAGCGCCAGGTTCTCGGTGCGCCAGGCGGGCGGTTCGCCCCGCAGGCGAAACCGCGCATGGCCCTCGTTCACCTGCGTCGTTCCAGCCAGCTCGATCCAGGGCACGCCGGCGCTCTCGCCGAACTGGATGGTCGCCTCGCCCGCGGCGAACTTCAGGAAGCGCTGCGGGCCGGGCAGGTCGCGCCCCTCCGCCTCTTCGACCGGAATGGAACCGCGGAGTTCCGCGACCTGCATGGTGCCCTGCACGAGCTGGGCCGCCGGGCTCTGACCGGCGCGAACGATGCGGAGCTGTTCGAGGCGCGTGCGGCCGCTGAGATCGAAGCGGTCGACGGCGCGCCGCACATTCGGCGGGAGGAAGATCGAGAGCGCCTCCACGTCGAGCCAGTCGGCGGCCAGCGCGAGGGCCTGGTCCATCTCGGTCCAGCGCACGTCGACCAGGGGCGGCTGGGGGTGTCCGAGGTTCAGGACCTGAAGTCGATAACCGTCCTGGGTCGGAGCGCCGTTGGCACACACGCGCCACTGCTCGGTGAGCTGCGCTGCTCCGCCCTGTGCCGCCAGCAGGCGCACGTTGGCCTGCCGGAGCTGCACGGTCGGCAGCGCTGTGCGCAGGAGACTCCAGAAGGATGACGGCACGTTCGGCGTGGCCGCGATCCGGCCGTCCTGCCGCGACCCGAGCGTGCGGACAAGCTCGACATCGACCCCGTCCAGAATGACGCTCTTCGGCAGGAGCCGCCCGGTGAGCAGCGTGCTGAGCACACAGTTGATCTGCCCATAGGCGACGCTGACGTGCGACTCGGTCGGGCTGGCACGGCCCGCTCCGCGCCCGCCGGGTCCGGGAAAAAGCGCGAGATCGACGAACTCGATGCCGCGGGACAACGAAAACGTGACGAGGCCGACGTCGGCCTGCTCGAATCCTTGCGCGGCGAGGACCCGCAGCAAGCGGCCGCGCAGCCGCGTCGGGTGTGTCAGAAAGGTATAGCCGGCACTGATCAGGACGAGGAGCAGGACCGTCGTCCAGATCACAACGCGCGATAACCGGCGCCAGCGGCGAGGCATATCGGTCATTCTGACGGATGGCGGCAAGGGCCGAAAGCGGCATGTTGCGCAATGCGGCGGGGTTACAGGGTTTCAAGAATCTCGGGCAATCTGGGAAGACGTATTGACCCTTACCTGTGGTCAGGATCTGCGGACTCCTGGTGCCGCATATTCTGAAATCGAACCGGAGGCTGGAAGCAGCCAGCGGAGATTTCTTGGGTATCGACGGACATGGGCAGGCGGCGTGGCCCTGCCGGTCCGGCGGGAGAAGTGCATGCTGGGCAACGCGCGAGTGAACTTGTCGTCGGGAGCACGGGTGCGGGTCAAGACGCCGGGCAACGTCCCGAGCTGGTCCGTCTGGGATCCCTGTCAACGCACGTCCACTTCCACGAAGCGCCGCCTGCAAGAGCAGTTTTTCAAAGGGGATCGACGGGTTGCGGCGGAGGTCGTGTACGTCGAGAGTGAGGCCATGCGTGAGCGGTTGCGCACCACCGGCCGCGTGAAGCTCCAACTGCGCGACGCGGCCGGCCAGAGCGTCGTTGTCCTGGCCGAGTCGCGCAACCTGACACAGGCGTAAGTCTGCGTCCCGCTCGGAGGCGGGGGTGAGGGGGCATCGGCTCCCACCCTGAATGCCGCGGGCGCCCGCGGTGCGCTCGCGGCGCGCTACAATTCGCCCGGACGACGAAACGGGACCCCTGCGGAGAGGCTGGTTGGACGAGCTGAACGCGCGGCTCGATGTATTGGCTTGCGCCCCATCGTTGCTGGTTGCGAGTGATTTCGACGGCACGTTGGCGCCGCTGGTGCCCGACCCGGCGCGCGCCGAGGCCGATCGCGAGGCGGTCGCCGCACTGCGGGCGCTGAGCGACCTGCCGAACACGCACGTGGCGATTGTCTCGGGGCGCGCCCTCGCGGACCTGGCGCACCGGGCCGAGGCGGGTCCGGGCGTCCATCTGGTTGGCAGTCACGGCAGCGAGTTCGAAGCCGGCGCAGTGGCGGCACAGCTGCCGCTCGAGACGCGGCAACTGCATGGGCGCTTGCTCGCCTCGTGCGAGGAGTTGGCGCGGCGCGTGCCCGGGGCCCTGGTCGAACGCAAGCCCGCCGGACTGGCCTTTCACTATCGCAACGTTGACCCACAGCTCGCGGAGCGTGTCATCGCGGAACTGCGCGCCGGGCCGGTGAGCTGGCCGGGCGTGTTTGTGCGCGAGGGCAAGCTGGTGGTCGAGTTGAGCGTGGTCGAGACGGACAAGGGCAGCGCCCTGGCACGGCTGCGCCAGCGCGTGGCCGCCTCCGCCGTACTGTTTCTCGGCGACGACGCCACCGATGAAGACGCGTTCGCGACGCTGTCGGGTCCGGACGTGGGGATCAAGGTGGGGGACGGGGACTCCACGGCGCGCTATCGCGTCGCGAACTCCGCGGAAGTCGCGCGCGTGCTGGCGCGGGTGGCGGAACGCCGGGCGGAGTGGCTGGCGGGCGCGCAGGCCATACCGATTCAGCAGCACAACCTGCTTTCCGACCAGCGCACCGTGGCGCTGCTCGATCCGCGCGGGCGGCTGGTCTGGCTGTGCCTGCCGCGCATCGACTCCGGCGCGGTGTTCGCCGAACTGCTCGGTGGCCCGCAGGCGGGATTCTTCGAGGTATGTCCACGCGACGGCCAGCCGGCCCTCGAATCGCAGTACGTCGGCGACTCGTTCATCGTCCGCACCCGCTGGCCGGGCTTCAGCGTGACGGACTATCTCGATTGCGGCGGCGGACGGCCCTACCAGCGCGCCGGCCGCAGCGACCTGCTGCGCGTGCTCGAGGGCCGCGGCCGTGTCACGATCACGTTTGCGCCGCGCCTGGATTTCGGGCGCACCTCAACCCGTCTGCGGCGGCGCGACGACGGGCTTGAAGTCGACGGGGCGCTGGACCCCGTCGTGCTCCGCGCGCCGGGTGTGCAGTGGGAGATCCACGACGCAGGCCCGCATCAGACGGCGGTGGCCGAGCTCGAACTGACGGGAACGCCCGTCGAGCTGGAGCTGCGCTACGGGACGGCGAGCCTGGCCGCCGATCGCGCGCCCGAGTCGGTCCGCCGCGAACGAACGAGCGTGTTATGGAGCCGCTGGAGCGATTCGCTGACGTTGCCGCCGGTGGCCACGGAACTCGTCCGCCGCAGTGCGCTGGTGCTCAAAGCGCTTTGTTATGGTCCGACCGGCGCCATCTGTGCGGCGGGAACGACGAGCCTGCCGGAGTCGGCCGGCGGCGCCCGCAACTGGGACTATCGCTTCTGCTGGCCGCGTGATGCGGCGCTGGCGGCGACCGCGCTGGTCCGGCTGGGCACGACCGGACCGGCGATGAAGCTGATGGACTGGCTCTTTGGAATCCTGGAGGACTACGAACCGCCGGCGATGCTCCGGCCGGTCTATTCCGTCACGGGTGGGCACCTGGGGCCCGAGGCGGAGATTCCGCACCTGCCCGGGTACCTGGGCAGCCGGCCGGTGCGGGTGGGCAATGCCGCGGCGCAGCAGGTGCAACTGGACGTCTTCGGCCCGATCGCGGAGCTTGTCGCGTCGCTGGCGGCGCATGGTGCGGCCCTCTCGTCGGAGCACTGGCGGCTGCTCGAGACGATGGTCACGACGATCAGCCAGCGCTGGCCGGAGCCGGACCACGGCATCTGGGAAGTGCGCGGAGCGCGCGAGAACTACGTGCACTCGAAGGTCATGTGCTGGCAGACGGTGGACTGCGCCGTGCGCGTCGCGAGCTACCTGGGACGGGTGCGTCCGGAGTGGGAGGCGCTCCGCGCGGCGATCGCATCCGACGTGCTGGCCCGCGGCTGGAACGCCCAGCTCGGTTCGTTTTGCGCGAGTTACGAGAACGCGGCGCCCGATGCGGCGGCGCTGGCGGTTGGCTTGAGCGGACTGCTGGACGTGCGCGATGCGCGCTTTATTGCCACCGTGCAGTGCGTCGAGCGGCACCTGCGCACCGGCTCGACGGTCTATCGCTATCGATACGACGATGGCCTGCCCGGGATCGAGGGCGGGTTCAACCTGTGCACGACGTGGCTGATCGAGGCGTATGTACGCACCGGCCGCGTCGACGAGGCGCGCCAGCTCTTCGAGCGCTACACGGAACTCGCCGGGCCGACCGGATTGTTCGCCGAGGAATACGAGCCGCACCGCCGGCTGGCGCTGGGCAACTATCCCCAGGCCTACTCGCACCTGGGACTGATCAACAACGCGCTGCTGCTGGCGACCTGCTGTTAGTCCGCGGGCACTGCGACGGGGCGCCCGCCCCTGCGCGGGTCGCTGGCGCCGATCATGGTGCCATCGGGGGCAAACTGGATGGCCTGCACGACCCCGCCGCGCCGCCGGTCACTGATGGTGTGCCCCGCCTCCGCGAGACGGGTCCGGCGCTTCGCCGCCGGCGCGTCGTCGAAATAGACTTCCGCCGGCTGCCACTGGTGGTGCACGCGCACGCTCGCCACGGCCCCCTCCAGGGGCTGGCCGCGCAGCAGCACGTTCAGCAGCACCTGCGCGACCGCGGTGATGATGCGCGGGCCGCCCGAACCGCCCAGCATGAGCACCGGCCGCCCGTCACGCGTGACGATGGTGGGCGACATGCTCGACAGCGGGCGCTTGCCGGGGGCGATGAGATTCAGCTCGCTCTGCTGCAATCCGAAAAGGTTGGCCTGCCCGGGCACGGTGAGGAAGTCGTCGAGCTGGTTGTTCAGGAGAATGCCGAAGGGCTCGGCCACGACGAGCGAGCCAAACGTGCCGTTGATCGTCTCCGTCTGCGCGACCAGGTTTCCCATGCCGTCGGCCACGCAGAAGTGCGACGTGCCGCCGTCGTCCGGCAGGTTCGTGCTGCCGAAGTCATCCAGACCGTCGCCCGAGCGCGCCGCGAGCGCACAGGCGTACGCCCGGTCCAGCAGGCGCGCGGTCGGAAGCTCGGCGAAATCCGGGTCGCCGAGCCAGCGTGCCCGGTCCGCGAAAGCGTGCTGAAAGGCGCGCACCAGCGCCGGCTCGTACGCGTCGGACCGCACCAGGTCGGCCAGGTTCCGGCCCGGCGCCAGGCACTGCAAGATGTTCAAACACTCGATCAGGCACACTCCGCCGGACGACGGCGGCGGCATCGTGATCAGCTCGAACTCTCCCACGACGCCGCGCAGCGGTGTGCGCTCGCGCACGCGGTATTCGAACAGATCGTGGCGCGTCAGTTCCCCGCCGGCGGCGGCGACGGCCTTGACGATCGCGGCGGCGATTTCGCCGCGGTAGAAGCACTCCGGCCCCTCGCGCGCCAGGAGGTTGAGGCCGTCGGCCAGGTCGGGCCGCGCGATGCGCGCGCCGACCGGCGGCGGCGTTCCGTCGCCGAGCAGCGAATGGTACAGCGCCTTGTGAAAGTGCTTCAGCGGAGGCCAGCGCTCGAAGTCCGCGAGCGCCTCACGGCAGGCGTCGCGATAGTGGGCATCGGCTGCGAAACCGACCTTCGCCAAGGCGGCGGCGGGCCGGATCAGCTCCGACAGGGGCCGCGTTCCGAAGCGGCGATTGATCTCCGCGAGACCGGCGACCTGTCCGGGGACCCCCACCGCGTTGCCGCCGTGGATCGAAGGCGACGGGCCGCCCGGCTTGTCCGCGTGCAACCTGGCATATCGCTGGGGCGTGGCCGACGCGGGCGCCATCTCGCGAAAGTCGAGAGCGACATAGCGATGTTCGGCGGCGCTCCAGGCAACGAGAAAGCCGCCGCCGCCCAGACCCGTGCTTTCCGGCCGGGCCACGGCCAGCGCGAACGACACGGCCACCGCGGCATCGAACGCATTCCCGCCCGCCTGCAGCACGTCGGCCCCGATCTGCGAAGCCTCGGGCGAGTCGGTCGCCACCAGGCCGGCCTGGCCGCGCGCGATCCAGGGCGGGTCGGCGGCGACCGCGACGGCGGCAAGCGGCAGCAATGCGAGGAATCCGAGCCGGCGCAGACGGACTGTGGCGTGCATGGGCGTACTCCGACAAATGACGAGGCGCGGCCGCATTGTAGTCTGACCGGCCCGCGCTCCAGTAGAATCCGCGGCCGGAGCAGTTTTCGGCGAGGCAGACCGTGAGCTTCCTCAATCTTTGGGCACTGTGGCTCGCCGCGGCGGTCGTGCCAGCGCTGCTCATTCTCTATTTCCTGAAATTGCGCCGCCGGGAGGAACTGGTCGCCTCCACGCTGCTCTGGAAGCGGGCCATCCAGGATTTGCAGGTCAACGCGCCCTTCCAGCGACTCCGCAAGAACCTGCTGCTGTTGTTGCAGCTCCTGGTTCTGCTGGCATCGATCATCGCGCTGGCCCGTCCGATCGTGGAGTCGAGCGCCACGACCGAGGGCCGGCTGGTGATCCTGCTCGACCGCTCGGGCTCCATGAACGCGGTGGAGAGTGACGGGCAGACGCGGCTCGAACTCGCCAAGGAGCAGGCCGTGCGGCTGGTCAAGACGCTGAACCGGCGCAGCCAGAGCTGGCTGGGTTTCCTGCGGCTGGGCGGCGCCGCCACGAAGACGCAGGCGATGGTGGTCGCCTTCTCGGATCGCGCCTCGGTCGTCGCGCCGTTCACGCCGAACACGGCGGACCTGGTCGACGTCATCCGGGCGCTGGAACCGACCGACGGCAGCACGAACGTTCGTGAAGCCCTCAGCCTCGCGGAGGCCTATCTGGCGCCGCCGACCATGACGACCGACCAGACGCCGATCAGCGCAGAGGTGCCGGCCAAGGTGGTGCTCATTTCCGACGGCGGCCTGAGTGACGTGGGCGACGCGGTGCTGCGCCAGGGCCAGATCGAGCTGATCGCAGTCGGGCAGACGCGGGACAACGTGGGCATTACGGCGCTGCGGACCCAGCGGAACTACGAGCGGCCCGAAATCCTCAACGTCTTCCTCCAGATCGAAAACTTCTCGGCGGAGCCGGTGACGAGCACGGTGGCCCTCGAGGTCGACGGTCAGTTGGCCGAGGCGCGGGTGCGCGAGATTCAACTGGCCGCCGCCGCGGCGCCGACGGAGAGCGGGGACGACGCGACCACCCGGCCATCGGCCAGCGCGCAGGCCCTGAGCTTCGAGTTGACGCTCGAGCGCGCGGGTGTCGTGACGGCCCGGCTGGTGCGCAGCGATGCCCTGGCCGGCGACAACGTGGCGCACGCGATCGTCCCGGCGCCGCGCCGCATGCGCGTGCTGGTCGTCACGGCGAACAATTTCTTCCTCGACAGCGTGCTGCGCGGCCTGCCGCTGCAGGAACGCGCCTTCGTCACCCCGGCCCAGTACGAGGCCGGCCTGGAATCGCGCTACGCGGTGGACGGACACTCGGCGTACGACGTGGTGATCTTCGACAAGTTCAGCCCGCGCGCCCTGCCGACCGGCAACTTCCTGTTTCTCGGTGCGGTGCCGCCCGGCGAGGAGATCTCCGCCGGCGAGGCACTGGACGAGCCGCACCCGCTGGTCTGGTGGGACGAGACGCACCCGATCCTGCGTCACGTGGCGCTGGAATATGTATATGTCGGCAAGGCCGTGGCGTTGAAAATGCCGCCCGAGGCGGAAACGCTGATCGAAGGCCCGCGCGGCCCTGTGCTCAGCCGGTACGCCCGGGGTGGCCGACACTTCCTCGTGCTCTCGTTCGCGGTCGAGAACAGCACCTGGTGGCAGAAGCCGAGCTTCCCCGTATTCGCCTACAACGCGATCCGCTACCTCGGCGGCGCGGGCGTCGGGGAACAGGCCGCGGTGCACCCGGGCGACACGGTGCGGATCACGTTGCCGGAAGGCGCCGGCGCCGCAGCGCTGACGACTCCCGGCGGCCTGAGCGTTCCGATCCAGCCGGATTCGACCGGGACGGCGTACTTCGGCGGCACACAACAGGTTGGCATCTATCGCCTCGCCTATTCCCAGCGCGACGAGCAGCAGACCGAGCGTTATGCCGTCAACCTCGAAGACCGGGTGGAGAGCAACATTGCGCCGCGCTCGGCGGCGCAACTGGGATCGCCGCAGATCAAGGAGGGCCGCGCGATCTCCACGGCCACGCCGGAGGTTTGGCGCTGGTTCGTAGGCGCGGCGCTGGTGATCGCCCTCTTCGAATGGTACATCTATAATCGGCGGGTCATGATCTAGGAGTGCGCACGGCGACGCGTGTGCCGTGGATCATGGTCGGGCCGATTTCCGGGCAGGCCGATGAACGCCGACGAACTCAAGCCGGGCCAGCGCGTCCGGATCGTGCAGCAGATCGATCGCCGCGCGGAACCGTGGCGCACCGCGGTAAGCGGCACCGTGGTTACCGTGGATTTCGAAAAGACGGGAAGCTGGTACGCGCACGGCAAGGATGGCCGGCTCTGGCTGGCGCGCGTGCGGCTCAGGAAAGACGACGGGGAACAGGTCGTCCTGGCGCTGGACAGCCTGTCGGAGGTTGAGCTCATAAGTAATGCGACGTCAGTGGTTTAGGCGCTGTGCGCATCCGCTGGCGCCGGTGCGACGCGGGTGGGGGGGCTTCCTGCTGGTCCGCAAGTAGCGATCCAGTCGATAACAACGGTAGGCG
>CAZVRR010000013.1:0-26747 GCA_964629745.1 uncultured Planctomycetales bacterium
CGGAAAGCGCGCGGCGACTATGGCGGGCCGCCGGCCCAGAGTTGCAGGTCCGCCAGATCATGGAAGTCCACGTCGGCATCTCCATCCATGTCCGCCGCCGGACAGGCGACGGGCAGCCCGGGACCGGCCAGGCACGCCGGCAGTGCCGCCCAGTCCGCCGCATCAAACACGCCGTCGCCGGTGACGTCGCCCGGCACCGTCGCGAGCAGAATCGCCGCGTGCTGTGGCGCGAGCGTCACCTGCGTGACGGGCGTGTAGCCGGCCGCGCCGTCGCCGCCCACGCGCGGGGACTGGCCGCCGACCACGTCCAACCGGTACATCGGCGCATCGAGCGCGACGACCACCGGCGCGTCGTCCCGGTTGTACAGCACGCTGCCGAACTGAAATGCCCGGCTCAGCAGGAACGCCCCGCGCGGGTCGAGCAGGTCCTCCCAGGAATCCACGGCCTGCAGGGGCGCGCCGAGCGGCACTTCCCACTCGGCCAGCCAGGTCACGGCCTGGCACGCGGCATCCGACTCGTTGTAGAAGAGCACCCCTTCATCGAGCGCCAGCAGGTACATGGCGAAGGAGTTCAGCCGTCCGACGACGTTTTCCGGCGCGGCGCCGCACAGGGCGATGGCCAGGCGCCCCGCGGCGCGCGTCTGCCAGATCTGCTCGACCGCCTCGGTCGTGCTGTACTCGACCACGGGCGACTCGCTCTGCGCACTCAGCGCGAAGAACTCGAAATCGGCGGCGTCGGCCCGGTCCAGGTATTCGTAGAAGTGCTCCGGCTCGTCGATCGCGAAGTAGCCGTTGATGGCGAACAGCGCCGCGGGTTGCGAGCTGCGCAGCGCCGCGAGGAGCTCGTTCATGGCGTCCGCGATGCGCGGATCGCCGGGCTCCCAGTCCGCGAGCAGGCCGCTGGCGGACCAGGACGGCGCGAGCGTGTCGAGCACGAAGTCGAGGCGCATGCCCACGTAGCCCGCCGCGAGCGCCTCGGCGAGCCGCGCGCTGGTCAGGGCGATCCAGGAGGGATGATCCGGCCAGACCAGGTAGGTGCCGAACAGGCGCATCTGGATCCGGTTGTTGTACATCCCGCTCTGGTATGCGCCTGCCAGCGGCACGCGCCGCTCCGGCGTGGCCGCGACGGCGATGCGCTGGCTGTAACGGCCAGCGACCCCCGGGCCGTCGGCCACTCCCTCGTACAGCACGCTGCCATCCTCCCGCACCACGCGGCTGGCAAAGACGAACTGCTCATCCGTCTCGAACTCGTGATCGTTGTCCAGGTCCAACTCGGCCCGCAGGCCGTCCGCGCTCGCGGGGCAGTCGCCGTAGCAGAGCGCGCACATCGACCCGTCCTCCAGCACGCGCCCGACGGCGAGGCTCACGGGGGCCGCGGGATCCGCGGATACCGTCCACGAGTACGGCACCAGTTGGCCGGTGCTCGCCAGGCGCGAACGCACGCGGTACACGCGCGCCGCGCTGACCACCGGGTCGCTTGCCGTGTAGTAGCCCAGCCCCTCGTCCGGGATCGCCGGCCCGAACTGCAAAAACGGTGCGCCGGCGTGCTCCGCCACCTCGACGACGTACTCGAGAACGCCGGGCGGCTCGTAGTAACTGCTGTATGCGCGGGCGCGGCCGTCCTGGAGGAACCACAGGACCGTCGCCCCGCCGAAGACGCTCGCGGTCAGGCTGGCGGGATCGGCGCTATGGAGAAATGCGTCCTCGTCGTGGTCGAGCGTGCCGATGCGCTGGCCCGCGACCCCCATCGATTCCCAGTGCGTGAGGGCCGCCACGCCGGGATTCAGCGCCAGCACGTCGCCCAGGGCGCCGGGAAAATCGTAACCGTGCCCATCGAGCCCGGAGAGCAGTTCGAAGCGGCGGGCCAGAACGTCCAGTTCCGCCGGCGTAAACCAGGGATCCGTGTACGGCCATGGCCGCTGGCGGTTGACCAGGCCAAACAGATGGGCCGGGCTGCCGCGCGCCATGCGTCCCGCGGGTGCGGCGGCGTGCCCCGCGCCGCCCATGAACAAAACCGTAATGATCGCCAGGAGTGCCGGCCTGGCCCGCCGGGATTCCCAACCACGCTGCATCCCTGCCGCCTTCATCCCGTTCGGCGGCCGGATTGTCAGCTAACTGCGCATTCAGGTCAAGAGGTTTTTCAGCCTGCGCCGCGCCAGGCAGTGGGCTTACAACCTTGTCGGGCGCTGATTGCCCGCGCTACTGCTGCGCGAAGTAGTCGGCCACGATGGACAGCGACTGGCCGACCGCGGAGGTCAGCGTACCGCGAATCACGGTGGCGACCGTGTCCGCGATTCCGACGCGCACGCCCGTTTTGAACGCGTTCTCGCAGCCCGTGACGCCGAGCAGGCTCACGAGTCCGCAGACCCAGCACAGTATCCGCGCATGGCGTGGAGACACTTCTGCCCTCCTCAGGCACTCGTCCCGTACCCCCTGGCCCAACTTTCACAATCTTTGTGCCACAGCCCGAACCCAAGCATCTTAACCCCGGCCGAACCCCGGATGCAAGCGCCCGCTGCCTGGCACTTACCAGATATCAACATCCGCAAAATTTGAACAGCGCTGGCGTGGCGCACCCCGCCACCGCATGCCCTGACAAGATCCGACACGCCGCAGCCCGGTGCGCCGCAGTAAGATGCGCGCGTGGCCGCAAGGAAAGGCCAGTTGGGGGCGGACGGCCGCCGCCCGCGCGCTGCACGGCCGAATCATGGCAGGAGAAACCCGATGAAACGTATGCACCCCCTTCGCTCAATCGGCATGCTCACCCTGCTGGCGCTCGTGGCGGGGACCACAACCCCGCCCGCGCTGGCCGGCAAGACGCTTTTGCGGCTGCGCCTGGACGGTCCGGTCCGGGAAGCGCCCTCGCAGCAGTTCGACCTGCTCGCCGCCTTCTCGGGCACCGAGGCCAAAACGCTCCTCGACTGGGTCGACCTGATCCGCGACGCCGGCGCCCGCTCCGACGTCTCCGGGATCGTGCTGATCATCGAGCAGCCGCAGTTGAGCCTGGCGCAGGCCGAGGAGTTGACCCGGGCGTTGAAGGACTTCCGGGCGAAGGGCAAGACGGTGCACTGCTATCTCGACTCCGCCGGCAACCTGAGCTACGCCCTGGCCTGTGCGGCCGACCATATCACGCTGTCTGAAACGAGCGAGCTGTCCATCGCCGGCCTGAATGCGGAGCTTTCCTTCTACCGCGGTCTGCTCGACAAGATCGGCGTGCAGGCGCAGATGCTGCACTGCGGCGCCTACAAGGCGGCCCTGGAGCCGTTCACGCGGACGGAACCGAGCCCCGAGTACGCCGCCAACATCAACTGGCTGCTGGACGGCCTGTATCAGCGCTGGTTGCAGCTCATGGCCGACGGCCGGGGCCTGTCGGTGCAGGAGATCGAGGCGGCCGTGAACACGGCGCCGATCTCAGCCGACCAGGCGCTCGAGCGGAAACTCGTGGATGAGGTGTCGTCGTTCACCGCGTTCAAGCAGCGCCTGCACAAGGAATTCGGCCAGGACGTCAAAGTCGTCAAGAAGCTGAAAGCGCCCGACGACGAGAGCGTCGGGCTGGACAATCCGATGACCGCGCTGATCGAGATCTGGAACAAGGTCGTGGAAGGGGCCCGGGAGGCCACCGCACCCAAGCCCGGCATCGCCGTGCTGTACATCGAGGGCGGAATCGTCGTCGGCAAGAACGAGCCGAGCCTGCTGAGCGGGTCCACCGCCGGCAGCACCACCATTCGCGCCGCGTTCGAGAAGGCGCGCGCGGACGAGAAGGTCAAGGCGGTCGTCGTGCGGGTGAACTCGCCGGGCGGCTCGGCCCTCGGCAGCGACATCATGTGGCAGGCCGCGACGCGCTGCGCCGCGGAGAAGCCGCTGGTCGTCAGCATGGGCGCCGTGGCCGGCAGCGGCGGGTACTACGTCTCGATCCCCGGCGACGTGATCTTCGCCGAGGAGTCGACGATCACGGCCTCCATCGGCGTGGTCGGCGGCAAGCTGGTCTGGAACGACCTGATGGAAGACAAGCTCGGCATCACGACCACCGAGTTCCGCCGCGGCGAGCACGCCGGCCTGATGAGCTTCAATACGCCGTGGTCGGAGGCCGAGCGCCAGGTCATGCAGGACTACATGGAGCGGATCTACGTGCAGTTCAAGCAGCGGATCGTGAGTTCGCGCGGCGAGCGCATCAAGGGCGAGCTGGAAGAGCACGCCGCCGGCCGCGTGTTCACCGGCAAGCAGGCGCTGGAGCGCGGGCTGGTGGACCGCCTGGGCGGGCTGCGCGACGCGATCGCCTACGCGGCCGAGAAGGCCGGCCTGGGCAGTGATCCCGAGATCTACACGTACCCCGAGGAGAAGAACCTCGGGCAGATCCTGGCGCAACTGATGGGCGAAGAGACGGAGGACGAGTGGGAAGTGCGGACCAGTTGGCAGCTCGGCACTGAGCCGGCGCTGGCACCGGTCCTGCCGCTGCTGCACGCCCTTTCGCCGCAGCAGAGCCAGCGTATCCTGGCCGATCTGCGCAACCTGCTGATTCTCAGCCGCGAGCACGTGGGCTGCTTCATGCCCGCAGGGCTTCAGCCGCGGTAAACCCCGCCGACGCATGGAAAGCGCGGCCCCGCTCCGGCGGCTTGCTCAGCGCCGGCGCGGGGCCGTGTGGCAAATCGACTGTACCGCGATCGATCAAGGAACGGTCAGCACCGTGACGAACGCGTCGATGTCGAACGCGTTGACCGCGCCGTCGTCGTTGCAATCGTTGGCGCACAGGAAGTTGCAGTCAAACTGCGCCTGCCACTGCTGCGGCCCCGTCAGGGCCAGGACGAAGGCGTCGATATCAAAGGCGTTCACGCTGCCGTCGCAGTTCGCATCGCCCGGGGCCAGGCACGCGCCCTCGCAGACGTCCGGCACACCGTCGGAGTCTGCGTCGACGTCGTCGAAGAGGCAAAGTGGCCCGGCTGCGCCCAGCGCGAAGTCGCCGGCCGCGTCACCCGCCCCGCTGACGCGGATCCAGTAGGCCGCCCCGTACTGCACTGACACCATGAGTTGCGAGGCACTGCCGCAACTGTCGTTGTTGCAGGCGATCTCGTTCTCCGGGAGCCCCGGGCAGGCGCTGTGCACCGACAGCACCGTGTCGAAACTCGACCCGCACAGCGACAGCGACAGGTAACCGTTGCCCGCCGGCGAGTAGTAGTACCACGCGTCGGGCGCCGCGCCGGCGAAGCAACTGCTTCCGCCATCCAGCGTGGCGTCGGCGGTCGACCCGTAGTAGATCTGCGGCGGGCAGATGATCTGGGCTTCGGCGCAGTTATCGACCATCTCGACATACTCCGGCGGCGCGACATCACACTCGTCCGGAACGCCGTTGGGCTGGCAATCCGCGCTCGTCTGGTCCGCGATATCGCACGCGTCGGGGATGCCGTTCCCGTTGCAGTCGTCCGCCGTCCCGGTCGCAATCTCCAGCGCATCGGCCACGGCATTGCCGTCGCAATCCGGCGCAAACACCGCCAGCACCACGCGGTTGCCGTCCATCGTCAGCGCCTGCGGATTCACGGTGCCCGCGAGGGCGTGCTCCCAGTGGTCGAAGCACCAGCCGGCGTTCGGCGCGGCGGTCAGCGTCACCGGCGTTCCAGACGCGTATGTCTCCTGCAGCGGATCGACGAAAACCGCACCATCGCCGGCGATGTCCAGCGACAGGACGTACGGCGCCGATTCCGGCAGCACCGCTGCGGTCCCCAGGTGCGGCACGCAGTTGCGGCCGGAGACAGTCACGCTGAGCAACCCGGCCACCGTGGGCACGATGGCGATGCTGGCCAATCCCGACTCGTCCGTCAGCGCTCGCTCGTAAAATTCCGTCCCCTGCATCACGCAAACGGTGGCGCTGCTGACCGGCTGGCCGCCCGCGGTCACCGCCACGGCGAAGTCCGTCAGGATCCCGACCTCGAGTTCCGCCGGGTACGCAGCCTCCAACACGGCCGGCTCGGCGGTCCAGATCGGCAGCTCCGGGTCGCCGATCAGCGTGAGCTCGGTGAAGATGTAGTGATAGTAGTTGTCGTCTTCGAATGAGAGGTTCTTGTGCCAGGAGAAAGCGGTGCCGACGTGCTCATGCTGGCCCTGGAACAGCGTCTGGAAGAACATGCGATCGAAGCGCGCGGATACGCCGTCGTCGGTACCCGGAATGTACCAGCCATACCGTGAGTTGCCGACGAAGGCCACGCCGCCGCCGAGCGGATTGCGGACAAATGCCTCACCAATGCAGGTATTGTCGTTGTCGAAATCACCGGCCCAGCAGCCCAGGGTGTAGAGAACACTCTGCCGCGCGCCGTTGACGAGGGCCGCCATGTCGTCCACGCTCAAGTGCGCGCCGTGGTTTACCGAGCCCACGCCCATCACGTACGTGCTCGAGTGATCCGCGTGGTTGACGAGATGCGGGCCGGCGTTCAGCCCCGCGACGGCATCGTCAAAATGCGGGCCGGGCTCGCTGTCGTACTCCGTTGTCAGCTGCCATTCGTCGGGCAGGTACAACTCGCCGATGGCGATCTTGGTGCCCTCACCCTCGCCGCTGCCGAATTCGCTCAGGTCAAAGCCGGTGAAGAATGCAGAGAGCGTGTAGCCATCGAGCGGGGGCGACTGTTCGTAGCTGAGCACCTTGCCCACGAACGTCCAGATGTCATCGGCGCTGTGCACGGGCGCACGCCCCACCTGCAGCTCACACCACCAGTCGGCATCCAGGTCGGCGTAGTACGTGTCGTTCGGAATCTCCTCCTCGAAGATGGACCGGTACGAGGTGGGCAGCCTGTCGGTATCTCCTCCCAGCAGCACGTACTCCAGGCCCCAGGCGCTGCGGGCCTCGGCCAGGAACGCGCGGATCTGCTGCGCGGGCGTGCCGCCGTAGCCGGCGGCGTAAATCCACTCGGTCGTGACCACGCCGGCGGTCAGTCCGCGCCGGTGCTTCCAATCCACGAGCGGTTCCCAGGCGCCGGCCCAGTCCGCGGGCGAGATGACCAGGTATTCGCAATCGCCCGGCGCCAGGCCGCGCTCGTCCGCCGAACCCGCCGGCGCGGTGCGCACCGCGATGTCCTGCGGGTTCAACACGGCCGCCGCGAGCTGCGCGCGACAGCGGTCCGACCGCCCGGCGTCGCCGCCGTCCGGCAGGTAGTCGCCGCACGGTCGGCCCCCGTGCCCGGTCAGCTCGAAGGCAATCCGCGTGTGAACCACGACGCGCTGGGCAGCCGGGTAGTACGCCACGGGGTAGACGTACAGGACGGCGAATGACTGGCCCGCGTAGTCGGCCTGGTGGCTCAGCGCGAGCGCCTGGGCCGGGTAGACCGCCGGCGATTCGTAGATGCGCGGGTCCTCTGCCACCGGCGCGACCGGCTGCGGATCGGAGATCCGCCGCGGCGGCTGGGCCGGCGGCAGCCGGTGCAGCCCGGCCAGTTCCTGCGACTCGAGCGAGACGATGCGCACGCCGTCGACGGCGAAGCCCTCCGGGACCGCCACGCGCACGAGCTGGACCGGCACGTCCGGGCAGCCCGCCGCATGGCTGCGGCGCGCCTCCGGCCAGCCCAGGACCGTGTAGTCGCCCAGCGCGCTGCGCTGCAACTGCCCCGGCTCGAACGTCAGCGTGAACGGCAGGGCCGGCGCCGCGGCGGGATCAGCGGCCTGCACCGGCAGTCCGGCTGCGGCCAGCACGGCGCTGGCGGCCAGCAGTTCAATACAAACTAACCGAGATATTGCATTCAACATCGTGCGAGCGCCTCCGGCGGGTCCGTGCGTGTGCCCGGGCCAGACCTGCGGGGGACGCGGCCTGCGGGTCGCAGACCGATAACTCACCGCCACGCGGTCTTGCCCGGCACCGGCATTGTACCGGTGCGAAGAATCCAATCCTACCCTTTTCCGGTCGCAGCGGCAGGCGAAGCCGCGCTGCCGGCGGCTAGGGCACGAGGTGCATGCGCAGGGGGCCCGGCGGGCCGACCTCGCCGACTTCCACGGCGCAGATCGCCCCGGCCTCGTGGAGTGCCGCAACCAGCGCTGCGCTGCGCGCGGCGGGCACGCTCAGCAGCAGCCCGCCCGAGGTCTGCGCATCGCACAGCACGTCGGTCATCGTCTCGTCCACGTCGTCCACGCGCAGGGCCGGTCCGAGAAACTGCCGCGCGGTGTGCGCGGCGCGCGTGATGACGCCCTCGTAGGCGAGGTCGAGCACGTGACGCATCAACGGGACGCGCTGCGCGTGCAGCGTGATCGTGACGTCGCTGCCGGCGGCCATCTCGGCGGCGTGCCCGATCAGCCCGAAACCCGTGATGTCCGTGCAGGCATTCACGCCGACCCGGCGGGCCGCGAGCGCCCCCGGCTTGTTCAGCGCGCTCATCACGGCGACCGCCTCGGCCAGTTCGAACTCCGGCAGCTTGTTGCCCTTGGCGGCGCTGACCAGCACGCCCGTTCCGAGCGGCTTGGTGAGAATGAGCCGGTCGCCGGGCCGCGCACCGGAGTTGGTCAGGATCTGCTGGGGATGGACGCGCCCCGTCACGGCCAGTCCGAACTGGATCTGGTTGTCGCGCACGCTGTGGCCGCCCAGCACGACGCAGCCGGCTTCGGCGCAGGCATCCGCCCCGCCGCGCAGGATGTCGACCAGGATCTCGTAGGGCAACTGCTTGTCGGGAAACGCCACGATGTTCAGCGCGGTCAGCGGCTCGCCCCCCATCGCGTACACGTCCGACAGCGCGTTGGCGGCTGCGATCCGGCCGAAGGGGAACGGGTCGTCGACCAGCGGCGGAAAGAAATCCGTCGTCTGCACGAGCGCCAGCTCGTCGCTGATGCGGAACACGCCCGCGTCATCGCAGGTGTTGTTGCCGACCAGCACGTCCGGGTGCTGCGGCTGGGGCAAGTGGCGCAGGACCTGCGCCAGGCCGTCTTGCGGCAACTTGCCTGCTCAGCCGGCGCAGCTCGCGTAGTCGGTCAGTCGGATCTTGCGTGCGGGTGTCATGTCATGCTCGCGGGCCACTCGGCTCCATGGCGGAGTCTACGTGCACAGACCACTCTCCGCCACGAGAGGTTTGGGCGCACGGCGCAGGCGCCCGGTTGCCAGCACGCCGCGGCTTTGCAGTTTCCGCCGCGCCGGTGCAGCATGCGGGCATGGCTGGCCAGACTCTTGCCGAACTGCGCGCCCTGCTCGCCGCCGCGGGCCTGGCGCCGCGGCACCGCTACGGGCAGAACTTCCTGATCGATCTGAACCTGATGCGGAAGATCGTCGCGGCGGCGGAGTTGCGCGCCGACGACGTGGTGCTGGAGGTTGGTTGCGGCACCGGCTCCCTCACCGAACTGCTGCTCGAGGCCGGGCCGGCGGTAATCGGCGTCGAGATTGACCACGGTCTCCAGGAGTTGCTGCGGAGCCGGCTCGGCGCGCAGCCGCGCTTTCACCTGGTTTCCGGGGACGCCCTGGCCGGCAAGCACGAAATCAACCCGCAGGTGCGGGCGTCCCTGGCCCAGCACCCGCCGGGACTGGCCGGCCACTACAAGCTGGTGGCCAACCTGCCCTACCAGATCGCCACTCCCCTGCTCATGGAGCTCCTGTACGGCGCGCCGCCCTTTGCGCGGCTCACGTGCACGGTGCAGCTCGAGGTGGCGCAGCGCCTGACCGCCGCTCCGGGCAGCGCAAGCTACGGGCCGATCTCGGTCATCGCCGCGACGCTGGCGGACGTCGAGACGATCGCACGCCTGCCGCCCGCGGTGTTCTGGCCGCGGCCGGAGGTGGAATCCATGGCGCTCAACGTGCGGGTCCGCCCGGCGGGGCAACTGCCCGCCGGCCAGCGCGGCGCGTTTGCGATGTTCGTGCGGCGCGGATTCCTGCATCGACGCAAGGTGCTGCGCGCGGCGGCCCGCGAGTGGGGAGTGCCGGAGCCCTCGGCGGCCTTCGCCCAGGCGGAGGTCAGTCCGCAAGCGCGGCCTGAAACGCTGTCTGCCGCGCAGTGGTGCCGCCTGTTCCAGGCGCTGCATCCGCCGGAGTCGTGATGTGCGGCGCAATGCTGACGGCCCCGAATTCGGGGCTCGTCACGTCAATGTGGCCGCCGTAGTAGCCGTACTTGTTGTACTCGGGCCGCCAGGAGACATTGACGATGCGCTCGCGGCCGCGCGGGGAGTGCAGGCCGACCGCACCGGCGCCGTCCTGGAAGAACACGCCGTCGATCGTTCCGAAGATCTTCATCGGGCCCGCCAGGATCGGATCCTGTGACGAGTAGTAGTTGTAGATCTTGCCCTTCACGCGCTGCAGGGCGCGGCTGACGTCGTACTCGTGATACAGGCTGGAGCTCAACAGCACGACGTTGTTGACCTGGTACTTGCGGTCGAGGTCCTCGAGCGCCCAGATCGCCACGCCAGTGCCGGCCGACAGGCCGATCACGTTGACCTCGGTGTCAGGGTACTTTTCGGGCGGGAATTCCTGGTAGTACCTCTCGATGTAACTGGCCAGGCGCGCCGCGCCCAGCCGCGCATTGAAGCGCAACGTCTGGTCGATGGCCGGGTTCAGCGAAACCGTCCAGACGACCGAGGCGATCTGCCCCTTGTATCCGGCGCGGCGCAACCCCTCACGCACACCGGCGTCGCCGAAGTCGATGTTCCCGGCCCCCGGACAGTAGAAGGTGATGCCGTGGTGGGCCTCGGGACCGAAGGTCGGACCGCAGCCGCCGGCCACCACGAGCGCGGCGCTCCACAGCAGCCCCACCAGAAGCCCGCCCGCGCAATCATGCCGGAACGCGTTCACCGCGTCTCTCCACCTGTTGCCCGTCAACACGCCCGCACGGTCAGACACGAATCGCGCGACCGCGTGAGCGAACACCCTTTAGTCGCGACCTGATTCGGCGGCCGCCTTGAAGCCCGGAATCCGCAGGTTTTCCTGCGGCTTCTCGTCGGGATGGACAGCGAAGACCTCAACGCGTGCGATGTCCTCGAACGGGACCACCACGACGTAGGCGCCCACCTGGTAGTTCTCGTCCACCGGCACACACTCGAAGGCCAGCGCGCTGCTCATGCCGATTTCCGCCATCTCGCGCATCTCGTAGCTCAGCCCGTCCTTGAGATACAGGATAGTGCGCGTTTCGAGCTGGCTGCGATAGGTCTGAAACTCGGTGGAGCCGTTGCTGCCGCCCTTGGCGTCCGGGAATTTCCGATAGCTGCAGCGGTCTTTGGCCTCCTCGACTTGACGCTGCAGACCGCCGTTGTGAAACCAGTCATAATTAAACATGAACGTCCCTAACTTCCCGGAGGTTGCATCCGGCATTGCTTAGTCCAGAACGCGGCACGCAGATATCATCGACCCGGATGACGCCGCACAACATTGCCCAGCTGATCAGGGATCTTGCGCGCACACTCGGACTGGACCGCGTCGGTTTCACCTCCGCCGGACCGCTCGAGCGCGGCGCGTATTATAAGGCCTGGCTGGCGGCAGGGCACGGGGGGACCATGGCGTATCTTCATCGCAACACGGACCTTCGCGACGACCCGCGCCGCCTGCTCCCGGGAGCCCGGTCCGTTATCTGTTTCGCGCTGTCATACCACCGACCACCCGAAACCGCTCCCGATCATGGACGTCCGCTCGGACGCATCGCACGGTACGCGCGGGGCCGCAACTACCACTTCGTGCTCTATCGCCGGATCAAGGAGCTCCTGACTACCGTGCGTGAACGCCTGCCCGAGCCGTTCGGGGCACGGATCTGCGTGGATACCGCGCCGGTGTTCGAGCGCGAGCTGGCCCAGCGCAGCGGGATCGGCTGGATCGGCAAAAACACGAACCTGCTGCACCCGCACCTGGGCTCGTATTTCTTCCTGGGTGAGGCCATTACGACGCTCGACCTGCCCCCGGACCCGCCGGCGACGGACCACTGCGGCACCTGCGCGCGGTGCCTGGACGCCTGCCCGACACGCGCCTTCATCGCCCCCCACCAGTTGGACGCGTCGCGCTGCATCAGCTACCTCACCATCGAGCACCAGGGCGAGATTGCCGAACCGCTACAGCACCTGATGGGCGATTGGGTGTACGGCTGCGACGTGTGCCAGGAAGTGTGCCCGTTCAACACTCACGCCGCCGTGTCGTGCGACCCGCAGATTCGCGCGGATCATACGCCGGCCACCGTCGACCTGCTCGCGCTGCTGCGTCTGCGCTCGGGCGACCACCGCCGCCTCACGCGCGGTTCGGCCAGTACGCGCGCCAGCCGCGCCACGTGGCGCCGCAACGCGGCAATCGCGTTGGGCAATACCACTTGCGCCGATCCCGCCGTGCGGGAGGAGATCCGCGGGGCCCTGGCGGCCGCGTCCCGTGACCAGGATGCGGGAGTGCGGGATGCCGCCCGCGTAAGCCTGGGACGCCTGTCCGACGCGACGCCTCCGCACACGCTCCGCGCGTAGCGCCGCGGCCTCACACACCGCTTCATCCTGACTTCACATTCAATCGCCCAGAATGCAGCTCAACCGGGCCGTGGCCGTACGATTCTGCGACCGCGGGTCGTCGCCGGGCCGAGAGCCCTGGGAGTGCCATTCATGGCCGATGCCGATTGCACCGCACAGCCGCCGCGATCCCGGAGGCAGTCCGCCGAGCCTGCCTGGCGCGCCGGATGGCTCGCGGCGCTGCTGTTCGTACTGGCCGCGGCGACCGGGGCGCCGCGACAGGATGCGGTGTCGCAGCCTTCCACCCGGCCCGCCACTCCACGAACCGGCCTGATCCTCAACTCCGACGCGGCCTGCTCGGGATATACGTTGTTCGCGCCGATGAACTCCACGACGTCCTACCTCGTCGACATGGAGGGCCGGCTGGCGCACTCCTGGCCCAGCGCCTACGAGCCGGGTGCATCCGTCTACCTGCTCGACGACGGTTCGCTCCTGCGCGCCGCGCGGGAGCCGGCGAACGAGTACTTCGGCGGTGGTGGACTCGGCGGACGGGTCGAGAAACTCGCCCCCGACGGCACCGTGCTCTGGACGTTCGTCTACGCAGACGAGAGCCATTGTCAGCACCACGACATCAAGCCCCTGCCCGACGGAAACGTGCTGCTCATCGCCTGGGAGAAGAAGACGCGCACCGCAGCACTGGCGGCCGGCCGTGACCCGGAACTGATGACGACCGACGAGTTGTGGCCCGATTGCATCGTCGAAGTGCAGCCGGAAGCGGAGGGTGGCCGCATCGTCTGGGAATGGCACGTGTGGGACCACCTGGTGCAGGAGTTCGACGGCAGCAAACCGAACTTCGGCGCCATCGCCGAACATCCCGAGCGGATCGATCTGAACTATCGGCGCAGCGTGCCGCGTGAAAGCACGGCCGAGATGCGGCGCTTGCGCTCGCTGGGCTACGTGGGCGGCGCCGAACCACCGTCGCCTGACCAGCGGGGTGGTCCGCCGCCCGGACCGGGTGGCGCCAATCCGCAAGCGGACTGGTGTCACACCAACTCGCTCGACTACGACGCGCAGCGCGACCAGATCGCGCTGAGCGTGCACTCGTTCAACGAAATCTGGATCATCGATCACAGCACGACCACGCAGGAAGCCGCGGGCAGCCGCGGCGGGCGAAGCGGCAAGGGCGGCGACCTGTTGTACCGCTGGGGTAACCCGCGCGCGTATGGAGCCGGTTCCACCAGCGATCAATTGCTGTTCGCCCAGCACGACGTGAGCTGGATTCCCGCGGGCTGTCCGGGCGCCGGCCATCTGACCGTGTTCAACAACGGCCTCGGGCGGTCCGATGGAGCGTACTCCTCAATCGTTGAGTTCGCGCCGCCGGTGGATGCACAAGGCAACTACATCCGCGCGGCCGGCCAGCCTTACGGGCCGCGACAGGCCGCGTGGGAGTACACGGCACCGGTCAAGACCGCGTTCTTCGCCAGCCATATTTCCGGCGCCCAGCGGCTCAGCAACGGCAACACGCTGATCTGCTCGGGCGAAGAGGGGCGCATCTTCGAGGTCCGCACGGATGGGACGTCCGTCTGGGAGTATGTGAACCCCTATGTCGAGAACTCCCGCGGACCCGGTTGGCTGCATAGGCTGTTCGTCCCCGGCCCGCCCCCGCCGGTCGGACTCGACGCCGGCCCGGGCGAGCGGCCCAGATTGGCCCCACCCCCGCACACCGGACCGGACATGCGACCGCCGCGAGCCCCACCGCCGGGGCCGGGCGGGCCGCCAGGCGGGGCGGGTGGTGGACTGTTCCGCGCGACCCGGCTTTCCCCCGCGCACCCGGGAATCCAGCGTCTGCTGTCGGACGACACCGGTCGACCGACGCCGTCGCACGCCGAATAAGCGGGCCCTGCGGACGCGCGAGAAGTCTGCCGCCGGCCGATGATATATGGAATGAGCCGGATCGCGCCGCGCGCGAAGCCGGTTCGGGGATGCACGCGATGCGCGTACTGATCGTGGAAGACCAGCAGCGCCTGCGGAACTGGGTCGCGAAGGGGCTGCGCGAAGCCGACTTCGTGGTGGACGCGGCGGCGGATGGAAACGAAGGACTCTGGTACGCGCAGAGCAACACGTACGACGTCATCATTCTCGATCTCATGCTGCCGGGCGTGGATGGTCTGACCATCCTGCGCCGCCTGCGTGAGGCGCAGCGCGAGGATCACGTGCTGATTCTGACGGCGCGCGACACGGTTCCGGACCGGGTCACCGGGCTCGACCTGGGCGCCGACGATTACCTGGTCAAGCCGTTCGCGTTTGAAGAGCTGTTGGCGCGCGTGCGGGCGCTCGTGCGGCGCAGTTATGGGCGGCACAGCCCGGTGATCGAGATCGGCAACCTGCGCATCGACACCGCCAGGCGCCAGGTCTGGCGCAACGGCCTCGAGGTCGAGCTGCGCGCAATGGAGTACAAGCTGCTCGAGTACCTGGCACGCCGCGCCGGCGAGACGGTCAGTCGCACGGAGATCTGGGAGCATCTCTACGACTTCGGGTCGCAGGCCGTCAGCAACGTCGTGGACGTCTACGTGGCCTGCCTGCGGCGCAAACTCGACGAGCCGGGGCACAAGAGCATCATCCAGACGCGGCGCGGCTTGGGCTACGTCCTCGGAGCACCCGGATAATGGGCTCGCTCCGCGCACGGCTGATCGTGGGGATGCTGCTGGGAATCTCGGCCCTGCTGGCGACTGCCGGCACCACCATCTACGCAATGCAGCGCCGTCAGCTCTACGGCGCATTCGATCAGTCGCTCCTGAGCAGTGCGACCGCGCTGGTTTCGCTGGTCCACCCGGGCCCGTTCGGGATGTGGTTCGACAGCGAAGGACTGGATCGCCTCCCCCCGGACCGGATCCGGCAAGGCGCACTGTTCGAGTTCTGGTGCGACTCGCCGATTCACCTGCCGCCTAGCCTGCCCGGGCGCGAACCCGAGGGCGGCGCATCGGCGTCTGATGACAACCGGCCGCCGCCGCCGGACCGGCGCGGGCCTGAGCACCCCTTGCGTCCGCCGCCCCCGCGATTCGAGTTGCCGACGACGTGGCCCGCGGACGCGCCCGTCGTGCACGGCGAGGACGTGCGCGTCCTGCGTTCGCAGACTCTCGGGGGCGCCGCCCTGCCACAGTTGGCGACCGTTCCCGGCGCGCCGCGGTTCGAGAGCCTGGTGTTGCCGGACGGCAACCACGGCCGCGCGGTGGCGCTGGCCATCGTCGTGGAAGCCCCGGAGTTCGGCTTTCACGCGCCGCCGGTGAATCTCGCGGCCGTGGTGGCCGCCAGCACGACCGAGCTCGAGCAGCACCTGCGCTACCTGGCGGGACTGCTGGCGGCGACCGCGCTGGGCACGCTCCTGGTATCGGGCGCCGTGGCCTGGCTGGTCGTCAGCCGCGGTCTGCACCCGCTGGCCCGGCTGGCCCGCGAGATCGCCGGGATGGATGAGCTCGCCCTGAAGCGCCGCATTGCGGACCCGCGGGCGCCGCGCGAGATCGAGCCCGTCTTGCAGCAGTTGAACGGACTGCTGGCGCGACTGGACGATGCCTTCGAGCGCGAACGCGCGCTGACGGCGGACGTCGCGCATGAGCTGCGCACCCCGGTGGCCGAACTCCGGGCGATTGCAGAAATCACGCTGAAGCGCGTGCGCAATCCGCAGGAATACCAGGCGGCCTTGGCTGAGAGCCTGGAGGTCGTGCGTGCCTTGCAGGGCTTGATCGAGCGCATCCTCACCCTGGCCCGGCTGGAAGCGGGGCAGATGCAACTGGCGCGCGAGGAAGTCCGGCTGGAGCCGGTGCTCGTTCAGCACGGGGCGCAGCTCGAGGCCGCCGCGGCCGGGCGGGAGCTCACGGTGACGCAGCACTGTCCCACCGACCTGGAGATCTACGCCGATCCGAAATTGCTCGACATGGTCCTGTCCAACGTGCTGGCGAACGCCGCGGCCCACGTGCCTGATCGCGGGCATGTCAGCGTGGAAGCGCGGCGCGAGGAGACGCGCTGCCGGCTGCAAATCTCGAACGATGGATGTATCCTCGAGCCGGGACAAATGGCACATGTCTTCGAGCGCTTCTGGCGCGGCGATCCGGCGCGCAGCAGAAACAGTCTCAACTGCGGACTGGGGCTGACGCTCGTCCGCCGGGCGATGGAGGCGATGGGCGGACAGGCGGTGGCCGAGGTGAACGCGGAGCATCAGTTCACGCTGACGCTCACGTTCGATGCAGCCGCCGCGCAGGTCGGGGGCCCCGCACCGGAAGTTCCGCCCGACGATCCGGCCGGCACAACCTGACGCACCGGGGGCGCGACCCGCCACACCGAGCCGGCCACCGGGAGGCCGGCGAAATTCATCTTCACTTCATCCTGGAACCACAAGATGAATTGGACGCGCAGAGACCTGGGAGGCCAGACGGAGAGCGCACGTGACGACTGCGAGGTCGCGGCTGCCGGGAATCGCTGTTGGGCAGAGGGATGTCGCCGGCGCCGCGCAGCAGGACCGCCCGGCCGTACTGGCCGCCAGCGATCCGCTTGAGCAGGCCCTGGCCGCACTCGTGGTGCGGAGTTGGGTCCCCGGTTGGTTGGAGCTGGCCTCCCCCTGGGGCCTGCAGGTCGCCACACGCCTCTCCTGGTTCTACATTTCGCGCCGTCCGTACGAGTTGGAGCTGGCGGGCGAACCCGGCCGCCGCATCGCCGCCGGCGACCTGGTCATTGTGCCCCACGGCCGGGAGCACCGGTTGCGTAATGAGCCCGGCAGTGCCATTCGGCCCATCCGGGACATCCTCGCAGCGCAGCGGCGGCCACAGTCGGCCGCGGCACCGCTCTTCTGCGGCTGCGTGCTCCTGGACGGGCTGGAGCGCAGCCCGCTCGCCCCGTTGTTTGCCGACGCCCTGCACGTGGCGGCGAACGACCCGGCGATGCCGTATCTCAATCACGTGCTCCGACTCATGGAGCTGGAAGGGACCGCGACCGAACACGCCGGGGCGTCAAACCTGGACCGACTGGTCCGCATGCTGCTGCGGAAGGCGCTGGCGTGTTGCGCTGCACAGTTCCCGGCGCAGGCGGCGAACTGGTTGCGCGCGCTTGCGCATCCCGAACTCGGCCGCGTCCTCGCGCTGATGTATGCACGACCAGACCGGACCTGGACGGTGGCCACGCTGGCCGCACAGCTCACCCTGAAGCGCTCGACATTCGCCGCGCGATTCACCGACGTGGTCGGGACGTCGCCGGTGAAATGCCTGACGCAGGCACGCATGGAACAGGCTTGCATACTGCTGCGATCCACCCACGCCGAACTGGCGGAGATTGCCGAGTCCATCGGGTACGCGACGGCTTCTGCGTTCAGCAAGGCGTTCGCGCGTTGGGCCGGCTCGAGCCCGGGCAAGTACCGACGCCGGCTGAATTCCTGCAGCGCGGCGACATACCCGTGGCGGGACAACGGCTGAGGGGCCGTGCAGCCCGAGCGCTGCGTGGCGCTACGACGAGTGATGTCGGCACGGGAGAGGCCGACCGCAAAGTTGTGGTCGTGAAGAACTTGCGCTTCGGCCGCCGAAATTGCAGGCGACGGCGCATCCGCAGGCGACAAGGCGCTGTATCTTGTTGCGCCGCCGGCAATTGGTAAGCGGCCGGGTTGGCGCGGATCGGCGGACGGTTCTATCGGAGGATACCGTGATGAAGGCCAAATGGATTGCCGTGCTGCTGTCGGGCGGGATGCTGCTCTCGCTCGGCTCCTGCGCATCGGACCTGGGCTACTACCTGATGGACACGCTGATCGCCTATCTGCCGGACCTGATCGCGGCGGTGCAAGACACCTCGACGTAGGCGCGGCGCGGCCGAACAGCCGCCCGCTGTGATCCCAGTCGCAAACGCGAGCCGATCGGGGGCCGCGGTCTGCTTTTCCCCTGCCTGGCGGGTATCGCGGACGGTACCGCATAAGATCAGGACGCGTCGCGTACGACGCACAGGGCCGAAGGAGCACTCATGAGAACGACTGAGGTCACAGGTGAGGTCTGCGCGCCGGCCACCTGGTATTCTGTCGCCGGCGACCTGTATCGCGTGGTGGCGGACGGAACTCAGACCAGCCGGGCGTATGCGCTGACCGAGGCCATCGTGACGCCCGGCAACGGTCCTCCGCCCCACGTGCATACCCGCGAGGCCGAGGGCTTCTATGTACTCAGCGGCACGGTCAACTTCTTCGTTGCGGGTCGGGAGCACACGCTGCGCGCGGGTGAGTTCCTGGCCGCCCCGGCCGGGATCGAGCACCGCTACGTCAACCCGGGACCCGGGCCGGCACGCCTGCTGGTGTGGATCCAGCCCGCCGGTTTCGAAGAATTCTTCCGCGAGGTGGGAACGCCACTCACGGGCGACGATCTGCGAGCCGTGCCGATGCGGCCGGAAGCCGCGGCGCGACTCGTGGCAGTGGCGGAGCGGTATGGCGTGACGGTCAGGGTGGGAGAATAGGGACGAAGGCACATAGAGACACAGGGACGAAGGGACGTAGGGACGGAGGGACATAGGCACGGAGGGACATAGGGACGGAGGGACACAGGGACGAGGGCGGCGGGGCGATTCCTGGAGCCCGCTGGTTGTCAGCGCGGTCGCGCCAGGCGGCGCAGGCGGGCCAGGTTTACCGCGTCCCAGTGGCGGCCGGCGGGGTCGGTCTCTTTCGGCGTCTCGAGGAGCATCGGCAGGCCGGCGAAACGCGGGTCACGCACCACGTTCTTGAACCCGGCCACGCCGATCGCGCCCTGGCCGATGTGCGCGTGGCGATCGACACGCGAGCCGAGCGGGGTTCGACTGTCATTCAGGTGCCAGCAGCGGATGCGCTCCAATCCCACCGTGCGGGCCGCCGCCTCGATTGTCGCCGCATAGCCCTCGGGCGTGCGAATGTCATAGCCACCGGCGAAGAGATGGCAGGTGTCGAGGCACACGCCAACGCGCTGCGGCTGGCGCAGTCGGGCGAGAATTTCGGCCAGCTCCTCCAACGTGCGGCCCAGCGCGGAGCCTTGGCCCGCGGTGATCTCCAGCAGCGGCATCGTCTCGAGCTGCGGGTGCTGGTCAAAGACTTCGTTCAGCGACTCCGCCACGCGTGCCAGGGCCGCCGGGAGGCCGCCGCCGTCGGTTGCGGCGCCCGGGTGCACGACGAGGTACGGGATGCGGAGCAGGTGGCAGCGCAGCAGCTCTTCCGCGAATGCCGCCCGCGTGCGCGCGGCGAGTGTGCGATCGGCGGTCGCCAGGTTCAGCAGGTACGTGGCGTGCGCCACGACGGGCGCGATGCCGCAGGACTGGCGCAGCGCGAACCAGCGCTCGAGATCGTCGCGCTTGAGCTCCGCGGCACGCCATTGGCGCTGGTTCTTGACGAATACCTGCACGGCATCGCACTTGAACTGGAGGCCGAGCTCGAGCGCCTTGTGCATGCCGCCGGCAATCGAGACGTGGGCGCCAAAGCGCGGACCGGCAGGCGGCGCCGCACTGCGTCGAGGGGAGCGGGAGCGGGTCGTCTTGGCCATGGCGCGCGACTTCAAAATACGTCCGGGGTGCCACGGCTGTATCAGCCGTGCGTGGGCAGGCACGATCTCACGGCGCACAGCGCAGGGGGCCCACGATCAGGCGACCGCCGTGTACTGGAATCTGACTATAGGCGCGAGCCGGCCAATTTCGCGTGACCTCGGCGGTCGCCGCCGCAATCAGAGCTTGGTTTGCACGATCTGGAGGATTTCGCTTTCTGCCGCCTGCGCTTTGTGTTCCAGGTCCCCTGCCCGAGCCAGCGCGTGGTCCATCCAGGCCTTGTCCGTTACGGATTTCGCATTGATGCGCACGTTGAGTCCGGCGCCGAGGACGGCGGTCCGCGCGCAGAGTGCGCCGACGCCGGCGTCGGAGACGGAGTTCGGGTTGCCGTGCTCGGCCATCGCGCGAGCCACTTCCATGGCCGCGAGGGACTGCTCCATCACGCGCAGCGGCACCTCGATCGCAGCCTTCGTAGCGTCCTGGATGGCGGCCGTGCGCGCGGCCTGCTCCTGCTCGGTCGCCTTGGACAGACCGAAGGCCGCCATGATGCGGTTGAAGGCGGCCGTATCTTCATCAATCAGCCGCAGCAATTCGCAGTAGACCGCCTTGCCGCGCTCGGCCCAGTTGGAGAACTCTTCCCAGCGGGCCTCCCAGCCCTTCTTGGCCGCCGAGAGGTTCGCGACCATCGTGCCCAGCGCAGCGCCCAGTGCGCCGGCGGCCGCCGAGATCGATCCGCCGCCCGGGGCGGGCGATTCGGAGGCCGTCTCCTCGGTGAAGCCGGTGAGCGTGAGGTCCACGAGGCGCGCAGCTTTCCTGTCGGCGATGGCGTACTCGACGATCTTTTCTTCCGGCTTGAACGGGTAGAGGTCGTTCAGGCCGAGCGACTTCACCGCGATCTTGATCAGCTCCGCATCGGACACGCCGGTGGAACGCTGCTGCTTGCGCAGGAAGTAACGCCCGGCGTCGAGCATCGCCCGCAACGGCACGAGTCCGACGAGTTCGGAGCCCGTGACGCGCATGCCGAGCCGCTGGGCACTGCGTCGGCACTCTTCGAAAGCGGCATGCATGGGCGCAATGCCAATGTTCGTGAGATTGATCGAGACCTGCGCGATGCCGAATTCCTGGATATACCAGCCGATCGCTTTCACGCTCTTCAGCGCGCCGGGGATCATGACGCGCTCGCCCCGCTCGTCGCGCAGAGCCTTGCCATCGGGGCCGAGCCTGGGCCGCCCCTGCTCTCGAATGTCCATCGCGACTTCGTGCGCGAGCCGCTTCGAGGTGGTGTTCAGGTTCACGTTGTAGGCGACGAGGAAATCGCGGGCCCCCACCGCCGTCGCACCCGAGCGCGGATTGAACCGCGCCGGCCCGAAATCCGGCTTGCCCTCCGGACGGGACAGCTTCTCCGCGAGGCCCTCGTACTCGCCGGCCCGCACCTGGGCGAGATTGCGCCGCTCCTCCGTGAAAGCCGCGTGCTCGTAACAGTACACCGTCAGCCCGACCTCCGTGCCGAGGCGCTCGGCGAGCTTGCGGGCATAGCCGGCCGTCTCCTCCATCGTGATATTCGCGACCGGCACGAGCGGGCAGACGTCGGTGGCGCCGAAGCGCGGATGTGCCCCCTTGTGCTTGCTCATGTCGATCAGCTCGGCGGCCCTCCGCGCGGCGCGGACCGCCGCTTCCAGCACGGGTTCGGGCGGCCCGACGAAGGTCACGACGGTGCGGTTCGTCGCCTCACCCGGATCGACATCGAGCAGCTTCACGCCCTCGACAGTCTCGATCTGGTCCGTGATCTGCTTGATCAGGGCGCGGTCGCGGCCCTCGCTGAAATTCGGCACGCACTCAATGAGCTGATTGGGCATACTCTTGTCCTCGGGGAAATGGGCCGGCGCGGCCGCGTTCGATCCCGGGCGCTGCTCAGGGCGTACTGGCCGCCCGCTCCTCCGTCGCCGCCGCGGCCTGGGCCGGACCGATTACTTCCGCGTCCGGCGGCTCCGTCGGTCGCAGCAACGCCACATCGGCAGCATAGCGGCGTCCGAAAGAGCGCAGCTCGGAAGGCTGGTGCTCGATCAGGGCGCGCCCGGTTACGACGGTGCCGTCCTCCGACGCGAGCGACAGGTCCACCTGGCGGTACTGGGCCGCCAACCACATCTCCTGGACCTCGACCTGCCCCGAGCAGAAGACGGTCTTGCCGCGGAACTGGCCGACCGCCTGGATCAGGAAGGCCGCCGCACCGTTCGGGTCGTCCGGCTGGAGGACGAAGCGCCCGGTACCGGGGGGCAGCGAGAGATAAAGGAGGAAGTCGCGCGGCCCGTTTTCCGAGCCGGGCAGCGGGAAGGCCAGCAGCATGTTCTGGCGCCCCTCCGCGGCGGCCAGGTAGGCCCAAGTGCTCTGCAGTTCGATGTGCTGCTGGGCGGGCGGCGCGAAAGGCTGTTGCAGGGTGAGTTGCGCCTGGCGGCTGCAGCCCGCCCCCAGGGCCAGCGGAAGCGCCAGCGCAAGCAGGGACTGGAACAGTCGGCTGTGAGAGGCAGCGATTCGGATCCGCATGCCGACAGGATACGGCACACCGGGCCGCGACGCTAGAACGTCCGGCCGTCTCAAGCGCCCAGCCGGTCGGTCGGCTGGCGCTCGGCCATGTGGACGATCTGGGTGACGAGCTTCTGGATGCCCTCGAACACCGCGGCCGGGCCGGGGCCGAGCATGTACGCGGGCGTCGTGACGAGCCGGTGGGCCTCGTCGACGCAGATCTCCGTGACGGCGCGCGTCTCGTGCAGGCAGCCGGTCTGCTCGATGGCCGCCGCGGTCGCGGGATCGTTGCCGATCGTGACGCGGGCCCGCACGCCGGCCTGGCTGACGAGACGTGCCAGCAGCGCCGGCGCGATGCAGATGGCGCCGATCGGCTTGTGCGCGGCAAGCATGTCGCGCACCAGCCGGGTGACGTCAGGGTGCACCGTGCACGCGGCGCCCTTCTCGGCGAAGTCACACAGGTTCTTCGCGGCGCCGAACCCGCCGGGCAGGATCAGCGCATCGAGCTCGGCGGCCCGCACGCCGGCGACATCGCGGATCTGCCCGCGCGCGATACGGGCGGCTTCCTTGAGCACGTTGCGCCGTTCGCTCGTCGGCCGCTGGGTCTGGTGGTCGACCACGCCGGCCTGCGGCATGTCCGGCGCGCAGCAGACGATTTCCGCCTGCTGCTGGTCGAGCGCCAGCAGCGTCAGCACGGCCTCGTGGATTTCCGCCCCGTCGAGAAATCCGCACCCGGAAAGCAGTACGCCCACTCGCGGCATGTCGCACCTCGCTCTGGCTCGTCGTTCCGCCAGGGGAATCGTAGGGCCGCCGGCGGGCCGGTCACAAGCGGCGCGCGGTGCAGCAGGAACTGTGCCCCCCACCCGGGCGGGTTTGCCTGCCCGCGGGCGCCGTGTTACAAAGGCGCGAGCGCGGCTCGGGCTGGGACCCGGCCGACCGCGGACGGCCGCGCCGCCGAACGTTCCGGAAACGAAATCGACATGAGTCTGACCAACCTGGGGCATACGTGCGTCATCGGCCTGCAGTGGGGTGACGAGGGCAAGGGCAAGGTCGTCGACCTGCTGGTTGAGCACTTTGACACCGTGGTGCGGTACGCGGGCGGTGCGAACGCCGGCCACACCGTCGTCACGGGCGGCGAGAAATTCGCACTGCACCAGATCCCCAGCGGCATCCTCCGCGCGGGAGTGACGAACGTCATCACCGGCGGCACTGTCATCGACCCCGCCGGTCTGCTGGGCGAGATCGAATCGCTGCGCGGCCGCGGCGTGGAGGTCGGCCACAACCTGCGCCTGAGCGACCGGGCGCACCTGGTCTTTCCGTATCACCGGGCCGAGGACGTTCTGGCGGAGCGGGCCGCCCACGGTACGGAGAAGCTCGGCACGACGGCACGCGGGATCGGCCCGTGCTACGCGGACAAGGCCACGCGGCGCTGGGGCATCCGGGTCTGCGACCTGTACCGGCCGGAAGCCCTGCGCGAGCGGCTGGCGGCGGTCACCGCTTACAAGAGCGCCCTGTTCCGCGCCGTGTTCGAAAGCCGCGACGTGTTCGACGCCGACGCCATCTGCGAGGAATACCTGGCCTTTGCCGGACAACTGCGCCCGTTCGTGTGCGACACGACCATCCTGCTCAGCCGGCTGGTGGCGGACGGCCGCACGATCCTGTTCGAAGGCGCGCAAGGCGCGCTGCTCGACGTAGACCACGGGACTTACCCGTACGTCACCAGTTCGAGCACGATCGGCTACGCCGCCGGCGCGGGCGTGCCGGCCCATTGCGTCCGCTCGGTGCTGGGCGTGGTCAAGGCGTACTCGACACGCGTGGGCACCGGGCCCTTCCCGACCGAGCAGCGCGGCGCCGTCGGCGACACGATCCGCGAACGCGGCGGCGAGTACGGCACGACGACCGGCCGCCCGCGCCGTTGCGGCTGGTTCGATGCCGTTGCGGCGGCTTACGCGGTCAAGCTCGTCGGGCCCACCCACCTGGCGGTCATGCACCTCGACACCCTGTCCGGCCTGGATGAGATCCAGGTGTGCGTCGGTTACCGCAGTGGCGGGCAGATTACGCACGAATTCCCGGCGGACGCGTACACACTGGAAAAGGCCGAGCCGCTGTACGAGCGCCTCGACGGCTGGCAGGAGGACATCGGCGCCTGCCGGACCCTGACCGACCTGCCGGGCGGCGCGCGGCGCTACCTCGATTTTCTGGCCCAGCGGCTGGGCGTGCCCGTGCGACTGGTCGGCGTGGGGCCGGCCCGCGAGCAGACGATCATCGTGGACGACTGAGATGCCGACGCTGCCGCCGCTGGATCCGCGCGACGTGCTGGGGATCGAACCGCACGCGCTGCCGCGGCACGTGGCGATCATCATGGACGGCAACGGACGCTGGGCCCGCCAGCGCGGCCTGCCGCGCATCGAGGGCCACCGCGCCGGCGCCGAGGCGGTGCGCGGCATCGTCGAGACCTGCGCCCGGCTGGGCATCCAGTGCCTCACGCTCTACAGCTTCAGCGTCGAGAACTGGCGCCGCCCGCCGCAGGAAGTCGCCGCCCTCATGCTGCTCTACGCCGAGTACCTGATCCGCAAGCGCCCCGAGCTGACCGACAACGACATTCGGCTGGTGCAGCTCGGCCGGCGGACGGGACTGCCGGCGGAAGTGCTGCGCGAGCTGGACGAGACGCTGGCGCTGACGCGCGAGAACAAGCGGATGACGCTGGCGCTGGCGCTGAATTACGGGGCGCGAACCGAAATCGTGGACGGTGTCCGGGAGATCGCGCGGCGCGTCCAGCGCGGCGAACTCGCACCCGAGCAGATTGACGAGCGCGTAATCTCTCAAAGCCTGTATACGGCCGGCCTGCCGGACCCCGACCTGCTGATCCGCACGGCCGGCGAAATGCGGATCAGCAACTTTCTGCTCTGGCAGATCAGTTACGCCGAACTGTTCGTGACGCCTGTATTGTGGCCCGACTTCCGGCCGGAGGAGCTGTACGCCGCCCTGAAGGAGTACGCGGGGCGTGAGCGGCGCTTCGGCGGGGTGGGGCCGGCCACTCCGCCCGCCGGTTGAAGCGGTGCCCGCTTGCTGAAATTGCGGCTGATCTTCGGGTTTCTGCTCTCGGCGGGACTGGCGGCCGTGCTGCTGCTGGACGGCGCATTGAGCACGCGCCCCCCGGCCGGCCCGGCGGACCGGTGGCTGCACCACGGCGCGCTGACCACTGCGCTAGTAGCCGTTCTCGCCGCACTGGCGGTGGAAGAGCTCGTGCGCTTCGCGCGGGGCCTGCAATGTCATGCCTACCGCCGCGTGGCGCATCTCGGCGTGCTGGGACTGGTGGCCGGACCGTACGTCATTGCGAACCTGCCGCTCGCGGGTCCGCTGGCGCGCGGCTGGGAAATCCTGCTGCTGGCCGTCGTGCTCGCGCTCGCCTTCCTGGCGCAGGCACAACGCCACCGCACGCACCAGGTGATGGTCAATGTCGGCACGACCCTGCTGATCGTGTTGTACGCGGGCGGGCTGGCCCACTTCTGGGTGCGGCTGCGCATGGACGTGCCGGGGGCCTCCGGTGCGACCGCTCTGCTCTTCTCGGTGTTCATCGTGAAGCTGGCGGATATCGGCGCTTACTTCACGGGCAGCGCGATCGGCCGGCACAAGCTCATCCCCTGGCTCAGTCCGGGCAAGACCTGGGAAGGGCTGGCCGGCGGGGTGGCGGCCGCCGTCATCGTCGCCGTTCTGCTCGGACACACGCTCAGCGCAACGGGTGCCCTCCCGCTGAACCTGCCGCCGGCGCGGTGCACCTTCGAGCTGCTTGTGTTCGGCCTGCTCATGGCGGGGCTGTCCGTACTCGGCGATCTCGCGGAGTCACTGCTCAAACGAGATGTGGCGCTCAAGGATTCCGGAAAAGCGCTGCCCGGCTTTGGCGGCGTGCTCGACGTCCTGGACTCACCGCTGCTGGCGGCACCGGCGATGTGGCTGTTCTGGACACGCCTGCTGGGTGCGGCGTCTGCCTAGGGCGCGCCGCCGTCCGGATTCGATTCATCGCGGCGAGGAAATCCGTGACAGGAGATCCGGTCCAGCGCTTCTACCGCCTGCACGCGCGCATCTACGATGCGACGCGCTGGGCCGTGCTGCCGGGGCGCGGCGCGGCCGTGGCCCGGCTGCAACTGCGGCACGACAGCCGGGTGCTGGAAATCGGCTGCGGCACGGGGCGAAACTTCGCAGCCATCCTCGCCGGCCTGCGGCCGACGGCCGGTGCGCTGACCGGCGTGGATTTCTCGCCCGACATGCTGCGCCTGGCGCACCGGCGCGTCATGCGTCGCGGATGGACGAATGTCGAACTCGTCGCCGCGGACGCCACGCAACTGCACCTG
>CAZVRR010000014.1:0-26352 GCA_964629745.1 uncultured Planctomycetales bacterium
TCCTGGCGCTCGTCCAGCGTCTTCAACCCGAGCGCGCGGTTCAACCGCGCCGCGTCCAGCGTCCCGGGCGGCACCCGGAAGTACAGTTCCAGCAGCCACGCGCCCCCCGTCAACGCATGCAGAAACCACTTGTTCGCACCGGCCGCGGTAATCTCGACGCTCGCGCGATCATTCCAGTTCGTCGGCGCCAGCACGTCGCCGCCGCCGGGCGCGGCCTGCTTGCGCGCCGCGGCGTGGACCAGGTCGAGCACGAAATCCAGCGCCTGGGCTTCCCAGCGCCGCGGCTTCTCGCCGCGACTGGCACGCTGCTCGAGGTGCCACTTGCGCCCGTCCACCTGCCACGGCATTTTCGTGCTGCGCCCGACGTCGCCGAACGCGCTGCGGCTCGACTCGATCTGCTGCTGGGCGTGCGCCTGGGGATCGAAGACGGTCCGCGCGACCCGCGGACCCGCCGCCAGCACCGGCGCCAGCGCCGCCGCCGTGTGCGAGCGATCCGCGGTCGTGACGAGCGCCTCCGGGGTGCCCAGGGCCACGATGCGCCCGCCGCCCGCACCGGCTTCCGGCCCCAGGTCAATCACCCAGTCCGCGCACTTGATTACGTCGAGGTTGTGCTCCACGACAAGCACCGTGTTGCCCAGGTCGACCAGGCGCTGGAGCACCGCCAGGAGCTTCTTCACATCATCGAAATGCAGCCCGGTCGTCGGCTCGTCCAGGATGTAGAACGTCCGACCCGTGTCCGGGCGGCCCAGCTCGGCGGCGAGCTTGACGCGCTGCGCTTCGCCGCCGGAGAGCGTCGGCGCCGGCTGCCCGAGCTGCACGTAATCCAGCCCGACGTCGGCCAGCGTCTGCAGCATGCGCCGCACGCGCGGCACGTTCGCGAACAAGTGCAGCGCCTCGGCGACGCGCAGCGCCAGCACGTCGGCGATCGACTTGCCCTTGAACCGCACTTCGAGCGTCTCGGGGTTGTAGCGCTGCCCGTGGCAGGTCTCGCACTCCACCCACACGTCCGACATGAAGTGCATCTCGATGCAGCGCTGGCCGTAGCCTTCGCACGCTTCGCAGCGCCCCCCGGGCCGATTGAAGCTGAAGCGGTTCGCGTTGTAGCCGCGAAGCTTGCTGTCGGGCAGCCGGGCATACAGCTCGCGGATGCTGTCGAATACGCCGGTATAGGTGGCCGGGTTGCTGGACGGCGTGGTCCCGATCGGCGCCTGGTCCACGTTGATGGCCTGGAGCAGGGGCGCGCCGCGCCCGCGGCCACTGAATGGCTGCACCTCGCCCGTGGGCGCCACGAACTCGAGCGCGTCGTGATCGCCGCAGGAGAGCTGTGCCCCCTGCAGCGTCGTGGCCAGCGCCGGCCAGAGAATGTCGTGGACCAGCGAACTCTTGCCCGAACCGGACACGCCCGTCACGCAGGTGAACCGGCCCAGCGGGATCGGTACATCGACCTGCTGCAAGTTGGTCTGGCGCGCGCCGCGCACCCCCAGGAAGCCGCAGCCCGCGGCGGCGGCCTCGCGCCGCCCCGCCGGTCCCGCATCGTCCGGCGGCGGCCCGGATTCATCCGCCGCCGACCGGTCGGGCACGCCGCGGCGCGTGCGCGACAGGAGCGCGACGTTCACCAGCCGGCGCTCCGCCGGCACGGGGATGGCAGCCTGGCCTTCGAGGTAGGCCCGCGGGAGCGATGCGCTTTCGCGCGGCGCCGCGGCGTCGGCGCCCGTCCCGGCCGGCTCCACCCAGCCCGCCGGGCTGCCTTCCGCGACGATTCGTCCGCCCGCCGACCCGGCCCGCGGCCCGAAATCGAGCAGCCGGTCGGCGTGCCGGATCACCTCGCGGTCGTGCTCGACCAGCAGCAGCGTGTTCCCCAGCCCGCGCAGCTTCTGGAGCGCGTGGATCAGCCGCAGGTTGTCGCGTGGATGCAGCCCGATCGTGGGTTCGTCTAGAACATATAGAACGCCGGACAGCCCGCTGCCGATCTGGCTCGCCAGGCGGATCCGCTGCGCCTCGCCGCCCGAGAGGGTCGGGGCCGCGCGGTGCAGCGTGAGATACTCGAGCCCCACGTCCAGCAGGAACTGCAGCCGCGTGCGGATCTCGTTCAGCAGCTCGCCGGCGATCTTGCGCTGGTGCGCGTCCAGCGACAGCGTCTCGAAGAACCGTGCCGCGTCCCCCAGCGGCAACTCGCAGATCTCGACGATCGTCCGACCGACGGACGTCGCGCCGTCGGCGGCCGGGGCGCCGCCCAGGCGCACGGCGGCCGCGTCCTCGCGCAGCCGCCCGCCGCGGCAGGCCAGGCACGGAATCTCGGTCACCGCGTTGTGCAGCCGGTGGCGAATGGACCAACTGTTCCGCGTTGCGGCATCGATCGTCGGGAAAAAGCCGCGCCACTGGAAACGGCCCTCGGCCACCGCGCCGCCGCTGTCCAGCCACTGGCCGGCGGGCGTGCCGTACAGCAGGACCTGCTTCTGCGCGGGCGTCCAGTCGCGCAGCGGCGTCGCCGGATCAACACCCAGGTGCCGGCACAACGCGCTGAGCAGGCGACCGAACGGCGACTTCGGATTGATGCGCCACCACCCCTCGATCGCGCCGCCGAGCAGGCTGCGCCCGGGGTTCTTGATGATTTCGCCGGCGGGCGCACCGCGCTGCACCCCGAGGCCTTCACACGTTTCGCACCAGCCGAGCTGGCTGTTGAAGCTGAACTGGTTCGGCCCGAGCTCGACGTAGCTCACACCGCACTTGGCGCACGCGAGCTTCTGCGAGAAGAGAAACTCCTGGGCCGGCGCCGTATGGACGGCCAGGCTCTCGCCGGCCGCATCGGCGGATGACGCATCCCCGGCCGACTGATCGTCGGCCACCGTCTCCACCGCCTCGCGCAGGATCATCATCACCCCGTCGCCAAGCGCCAGGGCGTGTTCCACGCTTTCGGCCATGCGGCCGCGGCCTTTCGGTCGCACGATGGTGCGATCCACCACGACCTCGACCCGGTGCTTGCGGCGCGCGTCGAGCGTCGTGGCGTGGGTCGTCTGCATGATGGTGCCGTCCACCCGCACGCGCAGGTAGCCCGAGTTCTTCAGCCGCGTGAAGAGCGTGCCGTAGGTCTCACCGTCACCCAGCGCAATCGGCGCGAGCAGCACCACCGGTGTGGCGGGCGGAAAGGCCATGATCCGCGCTACGATTTCGTCGACCGTCTGCGATCCAACCGGTTCCTGGCAGCGCGGGCAGTACGGCGTGCCGGCCCGGGCCCAGAGTACGCGCATGTAGTCGTAGATCTCGGTGATGGTCCCGACCGTCGAGCGCGGGCTCTTGCTGGCAGCCTTCTGCTCGATGCAGATGGCCGGCGAGAGACCCTCGACGTGCTCGACGCGCGGCTTGGCCATCTGGCCGAGAAACTGGCGCGCGTACGCCGACAGCGATTCCACGTAGCGGCGATAGCCCTCGGTGAACACGGTGTCGATCGCGAAGCTCGTCTTGCCCGAGCCGGACACGCCGGTGCACACCGTCATCTGGTTGCGCGGGAATGATACGGTCAGGTCGCGCAGATTGTGCTGCCGCGCGCCGACAACACGAATGCTGTCGGTCGCCGCGTCGCCCGTAAGTGGCACCGGCGTGCGATCGGCAGCCGTGGCTTCGCGCGGCCGCGCGGCGGCAGCCGGTCGCGCCGGCGCCGGGCTCAGCAACTCGCGCAGGGCCAGGCCGGTATACGAGGCCGGACAGGCCGCAACCTCCTCGGGCGTGCCCGCGGCGACGATCAACCCGCCGTCCTCCCCGCCCTCCGGACCGAGGTCGATGACCCAGTCCGCGGTCTTGATGACGTCGAGGTTGTGCTCGATCACGACGACGGTATTGCTGGCGTCGACAAAGCCGTGCAGCACCGCGAGGAGCTTGCGGATGTCCTCGAAATGCAGCCCGGTGGTCGGCTCATCCAGAACGTATAACGTCCGTCCGGTCGGTTTCTTCACCAGTTCGCGCGCCAGCTTGATGCGCTGGGCCTCGCCGCCGGAGAGCGTCGTGCTCGATTGCCCGATCTTGATGTAATCCAGCCCGACGTCGTGCAGCGTCTGGAGCATTCCCCTGATGCGCGGCACGTTTTCGAAGTGCACTAGGGCCTGCTGCACGTCCATGTCCAGGACGTCGGCGATCGAGCGGCCCTTGTAGTGGATCTGCAGCGTCTCGTGCGTAAAGCGCCGCCCGGCGCAGACCGGGCAGGTCACCCACACGTCGGCCAGGAAGTCCATCTCGATGCGGTTCGCACCGTTGCCTTCGCAGGCCTCGCAGCGCCCGCCGCCTCGCGCCGCCGGCACGTTGAAGCTGAAGCGTCCCGGCTTGTAGCCCCGCAGCCGGGCGTCGGGCAGACGGGTGAACAGCGTGCGGATCTCGTCGAACAGCTTGATGTACGTGGCCGGGTTGCTGCGCGGCGTGCGGCCGATGGGCGCCTGGTCGATCGCGATGATCTTGTCGAGGTGCTCCAGGCCGTCGATGCGCTCGTGCGCGCCCGGCTCGACGGCGGTAGCACCGTTCAAGGCGCGCGCCAGCGCGGCGTAGAGAATGTCATTGACGAGCGAACTCTTGCCCGAGCCGGATACGCCGGTCACGCACGTGAAGCGGGCCAGCGGGAACCGGACATCGATCCGCCGGAGATTGTTCTGTGCCGCCCCGCGAATGGTGAGCCAGTCGACCTGGCCGCTCTCGACGGGGGCGGCGGACGCGCCGGCGCTGGTCGTAAGGGGGCCGGCAGAGGCGGCAAGCCGCTGCGCGCCGCGCGCAGCCGGGGCGCGCGAGACGATCGCTGGGGCGTTCTTCCTGTTTCCGGGCATCCGCGATGCACTACCCGCCCAGGCGACTCCGGGTCGGCCGTCGCCGTCCACACGGGGGGATTATACGCGACCCCGTGCAACATGCGGAGTCTCGTGCGGCAGGGGCCGGGCGACCCCGCGCCGCAACGCGGAATCGCCCGTTTCTCTCCGTCACCCGCAGGCTATTTCCCGGCCCGCCTGTAGGTGATCTCCATTCCCTTGCGCTCCTGCCCCTTTTGCGTGCTGTACATCTCGAACTGCATGGTGTTGTCGTCGACCCAGCGGCTTACCAGTCGGACCGGCATGTCCTTTTCACCCGACATCACGTCGTCCCACTTGCCCTGGTACGTGATCGTGTTGCCGCTGGCGTCCGCCTGCCCGGTCGTCGTGTAGAAGCCGGTGCCCATGTTGTCGATCCAGAACGACACGTACTGCTTGTTCATGCGGTCATAGCCGTCGATCGCAAAGCCCTCGAAGGGCATGCCGCCCATGTCGCCCTTGAACTGGCTGACCATGTACCGCCCGTCGAAACGCGGCTCGCAGGTCATCTCGCCCACGCAATCCGTCGGCGGCGTGCCCGCGGGTGCTGTACAGTCCCACATCTTGATCTGGGCCGTCCACTTGCCGGCGGCCTTCTGAAGACGGGCGTGCTCCGGCCCCGGCGTGCAGTACTGCTGCATGTTCTTCATCATTTCTTCGGTCATGCCGGGGAACGGCGGCTGGCCTTCGCCGGGCTTGTTGCCCGGCTGAGCCTTGGGGTCGGCCGGCTTGGGCGCTGCAACGTTGCCCTTGGGGCCCTCACCCTTCTTCTCCTGCGCCGACAGTTGCGTGCTCGCCAGCACGCCGACCAGGGCAAACACGGCCAGACCCACAGACAGTTTCGCGTAGCTCATTGGACTTCTCTCCGAAAACGTGAGACCTGTGACTGAACGAGGGCCCCTAGGCCCAAGCCCGATTCGATGGGCAGTATAACCACAGCCGGCCTGACCAAACAAGCACCTAACTTACAGCAGGCCGCGTGAAAAATCTGTCAGCCGGCGCGGTGGCTGCGGCGGGCGCGTCCCCAGCGCCAGAGCGCCCGCTCACTGGCAGCCTGACAGAACGGCGTCTATCCCGCCGTCAGCGTTGCACTGAGGCCAAGGTGTGATAATCGCGCGGGCGAGGTGTGCGTAACCTCCCGCCGAGCCGTAGCATCAGCCCACGAATCGGGTATGCTAGGCCTTCCGCGCGAGTGGCCGGGCCGCATGGAACGAATGGAACGAATGGAATGGACGGTCAACGCCTGATGAGCCCCCAAACGCCGGCGGCCGTCGCCTGCGATTGGCACGACTGGTTCGCCGCGACTCGCGGCCGCGTCGACGCGGCCATTGCGGCGGAGGTGCGCCGCCTGGAATCCGTCAGCGACCCGCACAGCCGGCTGGCCGCCTCCGTATGTTACTCGTTGAGCCGCAGCGGCAAGCGGCTCCGGCCGGTGCTCGTGCTGGAGAGCTGCCGCGTGTGTGGCGCTGCGGAGGAAGCAGCGTGGCCGGCGGCGGTCGCCGTCGAGTGCATCCATACGTTTTCGCTGATCCACGACGACCTGCCGGCGATGGACGACGACGACCTGCGCCGCGGGCAGCCGACGAACCACAAGGTCTTCGGCGAAGCGCAGGCGATCCTGGCAGGCGACTGGCTGGCCGCCTATCCGTTCGCCCTGCTGACGTCCCGTTATCCGCCGGCCGTCTCGGCGAAGTTGGTCGCCGCGTTGGCCGCCGGAACGCTGGGTATGATTGAGGGTCAGGCGGCTGACGTGGACAACGAGGAGCGGCCGCCGGAGGCTGGGCTGGTTGACTTCATTCACGAGCGCAAGACGGCCCGTTTGATCGAGGCAGCCTGCCGGATGGGCGCAATTTGTGCCGGGTCAGAGGCGGCGGGGCTGGGTACGTACGGTATCCACCTGGGACTGGCGTTCCAGATCACCGATGATCTGCTCGACGTGACGAGCTCGACGGAGACGCTGGGCAAGCAGGCCCACAAGGATGCGGCGGCCGCCAAGCAGACGTATCCGGCCGTGCACGGCATCGACGCGAGCCGGGCGCGTGCACGCCGGCAGGTAGAGCTGGCGATTGCCGCCCTGGAAGAGTTCGGTCCCGGCGCTGAACGCCTGCGTGACCTGGCGCGTTACGTGCTGCTCCGAGACCGCTGATGCCATAAGTACCGAGGCTGGCCAAAGTTAGAGGTAGCCGGACGACACGCAACCTGTTGTTTGAGGATCCGCGTTGACGTACCCGATACTCGACACGATTCGCTCTCCGGAAGACCTGCGCGGCCTTTCGCTCGAGCAGCTCGAGCAGCTCGCCGACGAGATTCGCGCACGCATCATCGAGGTCGTCTGCAAGAGCGGCGGCCATCTCGCCAGTAACCTCGGTGTGACCGAGCTGACGCTGGCCTTGCACCGGGTATTCGACTTCCGGCGCGACCGGCTGCTGTGGGACGTCGGGCACCAGTGCTACGTCCACAAGCTGATCACCGGCCGGCATGCGAACTTCGACAGCCTGCGCCAGGCCGGTGGGATCAGCGGATTCCCGTGTACCGCCGAGAGCGAGTACGACCTGTTTGACGTCGGGCATGCGGGCACGTCGATCGCGACGGCGGTCGGCATGGCACGCGGCGATTCGGCGCTGGGCCACGACCACCGCGTGGTGGCGCTTGTCGGCGACGCGAGCATCGTGAACGGCGTGGCTTTCGAGGGCCTGAACCAGGCGGGCACGCTCAAGCGACAGATGCTCGTAATCCTCAACGACAACTCGATGGGCATCGCGCGCACGCAGGGTGCGCTGGCAAAGTATCTCGCCAAGTTCCGCGTCAGCAGCCTCTACGAAGAGGTGAAGGCGCAGGTGAACACGGTGCTGCCGCGCGTGCCACTGGTCGGCAAGAGCGTGCAAGGTGCACTGTGGTACCTCAAGGACAGCGTCAAGGCCTCCGTCTCGCCGCACCAGATCTTCGAGCAGCTCGGGTTCATGTACGTCGGTCCGGTCGACGGGCACGACCTGTCGCACCTGATCGAAATCCTGGATCTGCTGAAAGACGTGCAGCACCCCGTACTGCTGCACGTGCACACGATCAAGGGGCGCGGCTGCTCCTGGGCCTCCAAGGACCCCTGCGCGTTCCACAGCCCCGGCAAGCTCAAGGTGGAAGGCGATTCCGTGACGGTCGTCAAGGGCGAACGCAAGAGCTGGACGAGCGCATTTGCCGATGCACTGATCCAGCTCCTGCGCGAAGAGCGGCCGCTCTACGCGCTGACCGCGGCGATGCCCGACGGGACCGGCCTGGCCAAGGTGCGCGAGCTCTTTCCCGACAACTGCCTGGACTGCGGCATCGCCGAGAGCAGCACCGTCGACATCGCCGCCGGCATGGCCCGGGCCGGCGTGAAACCTCTGGTCTGCATCTACTCGACCTTCCTGCAGCGTGCCTTCGACCAGGTGTTCCAGGAAGTGGTCTTGCAGAGTCTGCCGGTCGGGTTCTGCATCGATCGCGCCGGCGTCGTGGGCGGCGACGGCGCCGTCCACCACGGCTACCTCGATATCGCCTACCTGCGCGGCTTCCAGAACATGGTCCTGATGGCGCCCGCCGACGAACCGGAGTTGAGCGAATCGCTCAAGCTCGGCCTCAAGCTCGACCGGCCCTGGGCGGTGCGCTACCCGCGTGACACGGTGCCCGACGTGCCGGGCGAGACCCCGCCGTTCTTCCTCGGCAAGAGCCGCCTGCTGCGCAGCGGACCGGATGCCACCGTGCTGGCGTACGGCACGCAGGTGCAGTTCGCGCTCGAAGCGGCCCGGCAGCTCGAGCAGGAGGACATCTTCGTCACCGTCGTGAATGCCCGCTTTGCCAAGCCGATCGACGAAGACATGGTCACGACCGCCGTGACGCGCGGCGGACCGGTGCTGACGGTCGAGGATCACTCCGTTGCCGGCGGCTTCGGCAGCGCGGTCCTCGAAACGGCCAATCGACTCGGCCTGGCCACGGACAACATCATCCGCCTGGGCCTGGCGGAGAATCGGTTCTACCGGCACGGTTCGCGCGCTGGTCAGCTCGCCGAGGCCGGCATTGATGCCGCCGGCATCGCAGCGGCGCTGCGGCGCGCCGTGAAGGCCGCCCGGGCCGTACTGACCAACGGCACGGCGGCATCTCACGAACCGGCGCGCGAGGGCTCGGACTGAAACGGCCGCGGCCGGCTCCGGGCGGCAATCATGGATGACTTCGTAGCGCAGCATCTGGCGGGCGTGTCGCGCACCTATGCGATCGTCATTCCCATGCTCCCGCCCGAACTCGCCACACCGGTGGGGCTGGGCTACCTGCTTATGCGCATCGTCGACACGCTGGAAGACGCGCCGGAGTTGAGCGAAGCACAGCGCCTGGCGCGGCTGGCGCAGCTCGAGGCGGCGCTCGAATTTCCCGCGGCGGGTCTGGCCGACGCGCTGAGCGGGCCGATCGGCGAAACCGCCGCGGAACGCGCGCTGCTGCGCGATGCGCAGGTCGTCCTGCAGCGGATCGCGGCGTTGCCGGCAAACTACCGCGGTGCCCTGGCCACCTGCGCCCGCCAGATGATTGCCGGCGTGCGCGAGTTCCAGGCGCGCAGCGGCAGCCGCGGGCGGCCGTATCCCGCGATCGCCGACATCAGCGAATTGCGGCGCTACTGCTATTTTGTCGCCGGCGTGGTGGGGGAGATGCTGTGCGAACTCATGGCGCTGGCGCTGGATCGGCCGGCGCTGCGGGCGCGGCGCGACGTGGCCGTCGAGCTCGGCATCGGGTTGCAGCTCGTGAACATCTTGAAGGATGCCGGCAAGGATGCGGGGCAGGGCCGGCGCTACCTGCCGCCGGACCGCCTGGGACAGCGCCGGGGCGTCTACGTCGACGTGTTGCAGCACGCGCGCGAGAGCCTGCGCTGCGGCGTCGATTACATCCTCGCATTGCCCGCCACCGCCCCCGGTGTGCGCGCCTTCTGCGGACTGCCGCTCGTCTGGGGCGCGCTGACGCTGGCACAAGCCGAACAGGATCCGTCGGCGGCCAAGATCGGCCGTGACGTGATCGCCGCAACCGTGGCACAATTCCAGCGCCAGGCCGACGATGACGCGGCGCTGCGCGACTGGCTGGTCGAGCTGCTCGCGGCGCCGCGCCCGGCTCCGGGCCTCAGCCCTTCCTGAAGGCCAGCCGGCGAACGCCCCGGCGCACCCGGATGCCGTGCCGCGCGGTGAGCTGCGGATACGTTTCACTCACCAGCGGGAATTCCGCGAGGCCGAGCCGGGCGCGGACGTCTTCAATTGCGCGGCCCGAGGGGCCTTCGATCTCGACGAACCAGCCCAGGCGCGGCAATTCGTCCAGGACGACTTCGCACCGGCCGCAGTGCCAGGTTTCGCGCCGTTTCTCGTAGGCCAGGCGCATGACGAAGCCCAGGCGGGCCAGAATGTCCAGCAGGGCACGGGCCTCGCCGACGGTTGTTTCGAGCTCCTGCCGCGCCTTGAAGGGTCCGCTGCGCGGCCCCTTGAACGTCAGCGTCGCGCCGGTAGCCGCGTCGCGCCCCGAGCGTCGCCACTGCCGGACGCGCAGTCCGCACCCGGCGCGGCGCAGCCGCCCGCCCGGCGTGTCGAAGATCTGGTTGTCTTCGAAGACACGCCCGTGATTCGTCGCACCGAGGCGGCGCAACCTGCGCCGCAGCTCACCCGGATCGTCCAACCGGAATTTCGCTTCGAGTTCACGGGGCATGGATTCGGCCGGCGGTCTCGATTGACAGCACTGGCAAACCGCTTCATCCTAGCCACACGCGTCGGCGGCAGCCATGTCGCGACGGACAATTCGGGACGTGCCCCGGCACGCGATGCGGATGCGGGGCGCGGTTGCGGTCGGCCGGAAGCGGCAGCGAGTGGCGCATGCGAACAGGCGTAACCCTGGTGATCACCGTGAGTCTGGGCTGGGCGGCGGTCGGCCGCGCAGCAGCCCAGGCGCCGGAGCTGGAGCGCAGCTTTCTCCAGCAGATCCGCACCGTCGACGAGCAGCTCGCGCGGCAACGGCAGGAGGCTGCCCCGCTCAGCGAGCGCCTCGATTTCCAGTGGGGCGGCTGGGTCGAATACTACGTCTTCGATTTCGATGACGGCGTGCAGTCGTCCCGCGTCGTGCAGCGCCCTTCCCTGGCGCTGTGGTCGCGCATCACCGCTGACGGCGGCGCGCACGAGGTCTTCGCCCGCATGCGGCTGCGCTACTCGTACTTCAATCCGGGCGACGAGATCGAGCGCCAGCAGGACTGGTGGGGTCCGAACTTCGACGCGGCGTGGTACCGCATCGACTTCGGCCGGGCCTTCCGCTGGACGCAGCCCTCCGATCCATTCCAGGCGTCCGCCCGCATCGGTCGCCAGCCGGTGCGGTTCGGGTCGGGCTACGTGCTTGACCTGCCGCTCGACGCCGTGCTGCTCGACGCGAAGCTGCATGACTTCCGGGTCCTGGGCCTGCTCGGCAAGAGCATCGGCAGCTATCCCAACATCGATCGCAGCGAGCCGGTCGACAGCCACAGCAACCGGCTCTTCTACGGCGTCCAGTTGCAGTACGAGCGCTGGACGCGCCACGTGCCGTTCGTTTACGCCATCTGGAACGACGACAAGACCGACGAGCGGCCCAAGACCTGGTTCCAGGACTACAGCTACGACTCGTTCTACTTCGGCGGCGGCACGCGCGGCGAGCTCGCTCGCAACCTGCTCTACTGGGTCGAGGGCGTCTTCGAGTCCGGACACAGCTTCGGCAACGGCAATTTCGTCCGCCAGGACTACGTGGAGGCTTACGGCTGGGACATCGGCGCGGAGTACCTGTTCGATGGCGACCTGAAGCCGCGACTCTCGGCGGAATACATGTTCGCCAGCGGCGATCCGCAGCGCCGCTTCAGCCCGACGGATGCGGCCGGCGGCAACGAAGGCGACCGCGAGGATTCGAGCCTCGTGACGTTCGGCTGGCGGGACACGGGCATCGCGTCCGCGCTCATCCCCGCCAACCTGCATATCTGGAAAGCAGGCGGCTCGCTCACGCCGTTCGGCAAGCACAAGCTCCTGGAAGGCATCGAGGTCGGGACGAACTTCTTTCTGTATCACAAGAACAGCACCCCCGCGGCGATCAGCGACTTCACCGCCTATCGCGCGGCCGGCTTTGTCGGCTGGGAGATGGATTACTTTCTCGATTGGCGCCTGTCGTCCGACGTGTCCTGGACGATCCGCTGGGGCACGTTCTTCCCCGGCGACGCGTTTGCCGACCGCGACGAGCGGCATTTCCTCTTCACCGGGCTGACCTGGAGCTTCTGATGAGCGCCAAGCGGGCTGCGAGAGGGTCCCGGGTCGTGGCGTGGGTCGCCCTGGTGCTGCTGAGCGGCTGTGCCGCGGACGGCCGCCGGGCCGCCACGAGTCCCGACATTCCGCGTGAGGGCAACGCGGCGCTGCTCGACGTCATCGCCGCGCAGCCGTACGTCACCGCCGAGCCGGGGTACCGCGCCGCACACCTGCTCTGGAAAGGGGCCGCGTATCCAGGCGAGTTCGACGAGCTGCGCCGGGAGCTGGCGGCGGGGCATCTGGTGCGGGAAGGCTGGCAGCACGCGCCCGACAGCCTGCTGACGCGTTCGCAGGTCGGCTACCTGATCTGCCGCGCGGCGGGCATCCGCTCGGGAGTGAACTGGCGGCTGACGGGGCTGGGGCGCTATGCCTGGCGCGAGTTGTACTACCTGCAGATCGTCGGCGGCGGGGGCGAGTCCGGCTATGTCCCCGGGGGACAGTTCGTGGGCATCCTGCTGCAGGCCGAGGAGTACATGCGCCGCTACGGCGACGCGCCGGCGGAGGCGGAACTCGGTCCGCAGCCCTAGCCCGGCCGGCGTGCCGGTGGCGCCGTCAGCTCGCCACGAACCGCGCCAGGTCCAGTTCGCGCCCCATCACCATCATGTGCTGCCCCGGCTTGATCGGCCAGTCCGCGGCCGGGAGGAAGCGGAAGTGCTCGTCGCCGCGGTCGCGCACCGCCAGCACGAGCAGGTCGTAGCGTGCCCGCAGGTTGGACGCGGCCAGCGTCTTGCCGTGCAACGACTCGGGGGCCTCGACTTCCATGATCCGGTAGTCCTCGGCCAGGGGGAACATGTCGAGCAGGCCCGGGTTCGCGACCCGGCGGGCCGTGCGTTCCGCCGTCTCGCGCTCGGGAAAGATGATCTCGCCCACGCCGACCGAGCGCAGGATCTCGGCGTGATCGTCGTTCAGGGCGGTCGAGCGGATGTGCCGCACGCCGATGCGCTTGAGATGCAGGGTGCACAGAATGCTGGGCTCAATGGACCGCTCGCCGAGCGCGATGACCGCCTCGTCGATATCCGCGGGGATCACGCTGGCCAGCACGCGGTACTTGCGCACGTCGCCGATGACCGCCTGGTGCACGTCATCGCGGATCGCCTGGATGCGATCCTCCCGCAGGTCGATGGCCAGCACCTCGCAGCCCATGCGGACCAGGCTGCGCGCCAACTGCGTGCCGAACTGCCCTAATCCCAGGACACAGACCTGTTTCATGCGGCGTCCTACCCAATCATCACGCGTTCGGAAGGATGCTCATACAGCGGGGCCGGTTGCGCGATCACGCTGAGCGCCAGCGTCAGTGGACCTACGCGCCCAACGAACATCGAGAGAATAATCCACAGCTTCCCCGCGGTGCTCAGCGCGGGAGTCAGCCCGGTCGAAAGTCCGACGGTGCCCAGCGCGGAGAACTGCTCGAACATGATGTCGGCCAGGCCGAAGCGGCCGGCCGGCTGGGTCAGCGACAGCAGGAATACGCCGATCGCAATCCAGAATGCCGCGAGTGCGACGATCAGCGTCGTGCGGCGCACCAGCTCGTGCGGGATGCGGCGCCGGAAGATCACCACCGCGGGACGGCCGTGCAGCCGCGCCCAGAGCCGCGCAGCCCACACGGCGGCCGAGGTGGTCTTGATCCCGCCGGCGCAGGAGGCCGGGCTGCCGCCGACGAACATCAGGAACATGAGGATGAGCAGGGGGGGAATCGAGAGCTTCTCCAGGGCGATCGAATTGAAGCCGGCCGTGCGGGCGGTGATGGAATGAAACAATCCGTGTAACACCTGCTCCGGCAGATTCGCGCCGAACTCGGCGCGGTGCACCAGCAGCAGGGCGGCGGCGCCGCCCACAATCAGCACGGCGGTCGTGGCGAGCGCAACCTTCGTGTGCAGCGTCCACTGGAGCGGCGCGCCGACGCGCCGGCGCAGGCACCCCGCCAGGCGCGCGGTCGTCTCGAACAGGACCGGGTAGCCCAATCCGCCCAGCACGATCAGGATCATCACGCTCCAGAGGACCGCGGTCGAATCGCGCAGGTCCAGCAGGTTGTTCGGGTACAGCGCGATTCCGGCGTTGCAGAAGGCCGAAACCGCCAGGAACAGCGCCTCGAATACGCTGCCACGGTGGGCGGCGCCGCCCAGGCCGGCATAGATCAGCAGCGTGCCCGCGGCCTCGATGAGCACCGTCATCAGGATCACCCGCCGCATCGCCAGCCCCAGGCGGCCCGGCGCTTCATCGAGAAAAAATGCGTCGCGCACCGCGGCCTGGGAGCTGAAGGACACGCGTCGCCGCAGCACCTCGATGCCGGCGACTCCGAACGTCATCAATCCCAGTCCCCCCAACTGGATCAGCAGGAGGATGACACCCTGCCCCAGGCGCGAAAACTCGGTGGCCGGGTTCACCGTGGTGAGGCCCGTCACGCAGACGGCGGAAGCAGAGGTGAACAGTGCGTCAATCGCCGGCACGGGCTGGCGGCGGTGCGAAATTGGCAGCCACAGGACCGTGGCGCCGCCGAGGATGAGGATCAGGAAGGTGAGGGACATGATCACTTGCGGACGGTTCAGGACCTGGTCGAGCAGGGTGCGACTGCGGGGTTCCCAGAACGAACGTTTTCCGAGGATGATCGCTTCCCGCTCGCCCACGGCTGCCTCCGCGCCTGGCAAACCCGAGATCATATCGCCGACGGGCCCGCCGGCGCGGTGCGCGGTCGGCGGCTTGCACAACGGCCGCCGCATCGTAGACTGAGGACCTGCACTCGTCGGACCGGCGGATCGCCGGCGGTGGCGGCGTGTGGTTACTTGCGGGAGTGTTGGCATGCGTCACGTATTGGTCACGGCGCTGGCTCTGGTTCTGTGTGAATCCCTCGGCGCGCAGGAGGGCGCACCCCGGCGCATTCAGCCGATCACGCCCGGCGCGGACTCGAAGGTGATCCCGGGGGCCCCGGCGAAGCCCGAGGCGCCCAAGGCGATCCCGCTCGAACAGAAGCTGCGCTACATCTGCAAGCAGCTTGACCTGGATGCCAGGCAGCAGCAGCACGTCGAAGGCCTGTTCGCGGAATTCAAGGCCGAATCCGACATGTCGCAGGAGCGGACCAAGGAGCGCATGGACGCCATCATGGCGACGTTTAACGAGATGCAGGAGGCCCAGAAGGCGGGCGACACGGCCCGTGCCGACGAGCTGCGTGAAAGACTGCGCAGCCTGGCCCCCGGTGCGGCCCTCGAACGCGGGTTCGTCGAAGGCCTGCTGCCCGTCCTGAACGAAGGCCAACGCGCCAAGTTCGAGCGGCTCATGAAGGAACTCGAGACGGCCACGGACCTGTCACTCAAGCCCGTCGAGGTGGTCCGGATCGCCCGTGGCCTGGAACTCAAGCCCGAGCAGAACGCCAGGCTCGAGCAGGTTCAGCAGGCGTTCCGCCAGAAGGCCGCGACCAGCACGACCAAGGAGCAGGACGACCAGTCCCTCGAGCGGTTGATCTCCGATGTCCGCGCTCTGCTCAACGCCGACCAGGCGGCCCGGTTTGACAAGGAAATCGACCGGCGGCGCCTCGACCCCCCGCCGGCCCCGGCCACGGCGCCCGCGGCAGGCGTCCCCATGAAAAACCCCTGAGCGGCGCCGTCCAACCCCCGGCCGCCGGACGCCGATAAATAAATGAACCCGGGTGGTTCGCGAAACCACGCCGGGTTCAAGGCTCCCCTGCGTCCCGATCGGCGGCCACCGACCGGGATTGGCAGCAACACAGTGGTTTCTCAGGTCTCTACGTAGCGCTCCTTCATCGCCTGCCAGGCCTCGCACTGCTCGTGGTTGGCGCAACAGACGTCGCGTATCTGTTCATAGAAGACTTCGGGCGACTGCTTGACGGCTCGGCGGAGCGCGCATTTGAGCGCGATCCGGGGCCTGGTGGTTCCGTTACCGGTCAACAGGGATCGGACGTATACCTGGTTTCGCCCGGCCGGACACTGCATGTCACGGTTCAGGCGGTTCTGCAGCACCGTGAGATTGCCCGTGAGCTCTTCGGGAGTCAGCGGGGGACCAAACGCGTCCTGAACCTTCGTCTTCGCCAGCATACCTCTCGGGGGCCAAGACATCTCAGTACTCCTTGGATTCAGTCCGAGCAGCACCACGTAAGTGCTGGGCTCGAAGCTCGGGCACGCCGCCGCGCCCGGTGCTGGATCGCGTCCAAACCCGTGCCCGCACAGAGCGGCTACACGAGTATGCGAAACGTTTTACAGGTGGGGGAACTCACCGCCAAAGGGGTGCACGCCCGAGATGAACCTCACCCGGGGTGCCGTCCTGACGACCGCACGACGTAGCCTTTTCAGGTTGTCGGCGGCCTCAGGTGGCGATGATGATCGAAGGATATATCGATGCCGGAACGTACGAGCGATTATGGATCGAATGCGCTTAGTACTGTTCCACCAATCAGCCGTCCAGGAAAAGTATAGCACACGAGCCGCGCGATGCAAAGGCGGGATCCCGACGGATCCCACTACCGCCTGGCGTAGCCGCCGGGGTGAGCGCGATGCCAGTCCCACGCCGACTGCACGATCGCCTGAATGTCGCAATAACGAGGTTGCCAGCCGAAGCGATCGCGCAGGCGGGTTGCGTCGGCGTAGAGCGCCGGCGGGTCGCCCGGACGGCGGGCCGTCACCTCGGCCGGAATCGGATGACCCGTCACATTCCTTGCGGCAGAAAGAACTTCCAGCACGCTGGTCCCGGAGCCGGTCCCAACATTAAACGCTTCAAACCGCCCGGCCTGCAAGCCTTCCAGCGCCAGCAGATGCGCTTCCGCCAGGTCGTCGACGTGAATGTAATCGCGGATGCAGGTGCCGTCGGGCGTCGGATAATCATTCCCGAAGACCATAATGTTTTTGCGTTGCGCCAGCGCGACCTGCAGGATCAGGGGAATCAGGTGGATCTCGGGCGCGTGGTCCTCACCAAGTGTCCCGTCCGCGGCCGCACCCGACGCGTTAAAGTACCGCAGCGCGACGGCGCCCAGGCCCCACGCGACGGCACAGTGCTCGAGCATGTACTCGACCGCGAGCTTCGAGGCGCCGTACGGGCTTATCGGACTTCTTGGCAGGTCTTCCACGAGCGGCAAGCGGTCCGGAATGCCGTACACCGCGCACGTGCTGCTGAACACGATGCGCGGCACGCTTGTGTCACGCATCACTTCCAGCAATTGCAGCGTGTTCGCCACGTTGTTGCGGTAATACTCGAGCGGCTTGGCAACCGACTCGCCCACGTTCAGGAAGGCGGCGAAGTGCATCACCGCGTCGAACCGCCCGCGCCGTAGTACGCCTGCGAGCTGTTCGCGATCCGCCAGATCGCCGATGAGCAACTCCGCGCCCGGGTCCACCGCGAGACGGTGACCCGCGCAGAGATTGTCGAACACGGTCACTGCGTGGCCGCCCGCGACCCGCCGCTTCACGCAGTGGCTCCCGACGTAACCCGCACCGCCTGCTACCAGCACGCGCATCATGCGCCCTCCGCGACAACCGCTCCGATCATCTCGGGTTCGCCGCGTGCGTCAAATGAAATTCGCAACATCCTGGCACGCCACGTGACTCGTTCCACCGGTCGCCGGCGGCCGGGTACCCTGGCTGCCGGGGGAAGAATACGTTGCGCCGTTTCTTCTGCCCGTGTCCGCACCGCTCGAAAAACAGTGCCACGGCGGCAGATCCGGCGTTTTGCCGCCGGCTGCTAGGCAAAGCTCGGCAGCGACGGTAGAAGCACGCACGCGAGAGCGAGCCCGAGGTACGCGCATGCAGGAATCGAAACCGGTCGTCGAAAGCGAGATTCCCGTTCCGCCGCTGAACCTGGCGGGCAACTTCACCCAGATCCGGGCGGAGCTGCTGGCCGAGCTGGCCGCGGTCGCGGAATCGGGGCAGTACGTGCTCGGCCCCAAGGTGGCCGCCTTCGAAGCGGCCCTGGCCGCATACTGCGGGGCGCGTCACGCCATCGGCGTCTCCTCGGGCACGGATGCCCTGCTGGTCGCGCTGATGGCGCTCGAGGTTGGGCCGTCCGACGAGGTCATCGTTCCCACGTTCACGTTCTTCGCCACCGCCGGCACCGTCGCGCGGCTCGGCGCCAGGCCGGTGTTCTGCGACATCGAACCCGACACCTTCAACCTGGACATGCGACAGGTCGAGGCGCGCATCACGGCCCGCACCCGTGCGATCATGCCCGTGCACCTGTACGGGCAACTGGCCGACATGGCGGCGCTGCGCGGGATCGCCGAACCGCGCCGCATCCCGATCATCGAGGATGCCGCCCAGGCGATCGGGGCCTGCGAATCGGTGAATCGTCGCGCCGGCGCACTGGGCCTGATGGGCGCGTTGAGCTTCTACCCGACCAAGAATCTCGGCGCGCTGGGTGATGCCGGCGCGCTGCTGACCGACGATGACCAGGTGGCCGAGCTCGTGCGCCGCCTCCGCATCCATGGCAGCGGGCACACGTATTACCACGATCGGGTTGGCGGCAACTTTCGCATCGATGCCCTGCAGGCAGCGCTGCTGCACGTGAAGCTGGCGCATCTCGAAGCCTGGACCGAGCAGCGCCGCGCGCATGCGGCACAGTACACGCAACTGCTGAAGCAGGCGGGGCTGGTGCCCGAGTTCGTCCGGCCGCCGGTGGAGCGCATGGGACGGCACGTATATCACCAGTACGTCATCCGCGTGCCGCGCCGCGACGAGCTGGCGGCCCACCTCAAGCAGCGCAAGATCGGCTGCGGGGTCTATTACCCGCTGCCGCTGCATCTACAGCGGTGCTTTGCCCACCTGGGCGGCCGCGCGGGGGACTTCCCGCACGCGGAGGCGGCGGCGGCCGAGGTGCTGGCGCTGCCGATTTACCCGGAGCTCACGGCGGCCCAGCAGGAGGCTGTCGTCCGGGCGATCGCGAGTTTCTATCGCGGTGAGCGGCGCTAGGCGGGCGCGCGCCGCGACTTACGGCCGCGCGGCCTCGCAGTTCCAGCAGAGTTCGAAATTGCCCGGGTTGCGTTCGCCGCAGGCGCCGCAGTGCCATGCCGGCCGGGGGTTGGAGCGCGCTTCTTCCAGCTCCCGGCGCGTGCGCTCGATCAGCCACAGGACCTCGAAGTAGAACTCGCGCGCCACGCGCAAGCGGTCGTAGAGCGAGCCGTGGCCGGTATACAGCTCTGTCGCGCTGCGTTCGCCGACGGGGTAATGCGGAACATACTCGGCCAGCAGGAGGCCTTGCACACCCGGCACGGGCAGCGGCTGGCACATGGTCCCGTCCAGGACGAACCACTCCTGGAGTGGTCGCAGCGCTTCCAGGTCGAACGGGGCGTGGCAGGCCGGGCAGTCGTTGCCCGGTGCGCCTGCCAGGGGCCGGGCGCAGGTACCGCAGTGCAGGCCATAATCCGGCAGCGGGCGCTCGGCGCCGGTGAACCGCGGCGGGCGCAGGCGATTCCACGGCTTGACGATCGTCGCAATGTCCAGCGCAGCGCCGCATTCCGGGCACCGATGCTCCGGCAGGCCGCGCAACGGATAACTGCATTGCGGGCACACCAGGTCCCAGTCGGGGACCGGAAGCTGGTTCAGGGCGATTTCCACCCCGGAATTATATCCACGGGCCGGGAACCGTTCGCCAGCGGTGATGCGCTGCGAAGCCGGCTGCATTCTTAACCGAATCCGCAATAAACATTCGCACCCGTCACACGACGCCTTAAACACCGGCGCGTTCAATGTCGCCGTATCAGTCGTGTTCGTTGGCGCGGTGAAAAAGGGAGAGCATCCATGCGAGCGATGTCTGGAGATTCCGCTGGGCGGCCACGGCCGGTCCGCGGGTTTACGCTGATTGAGCTGCTGGTGGTCGTGGCGATTATCGCCCTGCTGATTTCGATTCTGCTGCCCTCGCTGGGCAACGCGCGCAAACAGGCGCGCTGCATCGTGTGCGGGACGAACCTGGGCACGGTCGGCAAGGCGTTCCAGTTCTACCTGGCCGAAAACCGCACGGTCTACCCGCCGTCGTACATCTACCCCAGTACCGCCGACGGGGCGTACGACCTGCAAAATCAGCCGCCGGACCATCCGTACGGCTACATGCACTGGTCGTACTACCTGTTCCAGAACGGCGAGATCAAGGACGAGGCGTTCCGCTGCCCGGAGATGGGGCATGGCGGCGCGCCGCGGACGAATCCCGGTCCGGAGGGCAGCAACTGGGAACCCGGCCAGGTGGACCAGAACGGCCAGACGGCCTCGAGCGGGACGTCGCTCGTGGACAAGCAGGCCTCGCGCATGGCGTTCACCGCGAACGGCGCGATCATCCCGCGCAACAAGTTCACGCAGGGGCTCACGTCGGAGGCGGGCGACGAGGGCGCGCGCCTGAACGTCTTCGTCAATGAAACGCGCATCGCCGACCCGCGCGCGGTGATCCTCGCCACCGAGTTCAGCAGCAACTACCGCCTGCTCTCGGTCGAGCGCGGGGGCGGGAACTACCTGGTGAAGAGCCACCGGCCGGTGAATGCGTTCTACAGTTTCAGCACCGGCTGCAACGAGTATGCCGACGCCGGCGGCGACGATTCGCCGTTCGTCTGCCCCGATCCAGAGGACGAGCACTTCAGCGAGCACAGCCTCAAGCCGCTGAGCGAACTGGAGAACGCGGTCGACGTGATCAGCGGGTCGCTGGACTGCATCGAGGTGAACGCGGTGGGGCGACACCACCCGGGCGGCGACAAGTTCGGCGGGACCACCAGCTTCCTCTACGTCGACGGACACGTCGAGCGGAAGCCGATCCGGCGCACGCTGCAGGGCCGCGAGTGGGGCAGCGAGTTCTATTCGCTCGATACCTCGTCAGACAACCGCATTCGATTTTACGGGGAGAGCACTCCCTGACGCGTGTCGTCACCGACCGCGGAGTGACTCCCCAGGGCACACAATCTCCGGAGGTGTGAGAGCATGGAAAGGAAGCGAAGAATGCAGAGCACGCGGGCAACAGGGCTGTGCCTGCTCCTGGCGAGCGCGGCGGCCCAGGTGGCCGGGGCCCAGACGATCCAGGGTGGCGAGGTGAACATCAGCGGCGCTACGCTGTTCCTGAACTTCTTCACCGCGCCGGCCTCTACCAACGACTTCATCGACGTCGACGGCGACGGCTTCGCCGGCTACCACCCCGGCACGCCGCCGTTCGTGGACCAGGTGGCGCCGACGTATACGTGCTCCGGCTGGAGCGGCTGGTGGCTGCTGCAGTACCGCGGCGTCGGCTCGGTCGAGGGCTTCGGCGAGTTCATCGACAACCAGTTGCTGGGCACGATCCCCAGCCTGGTGCCCTCGGAGAACGGCCTGATCAACCGGGTGCCGTTCGCGACGACCGGCGTGCCGTCGAACCCGTGCAGCAGTTGCAATCCGCACGGGCTCGAGGAAAGCTGCTGTGACAGCGGCACGCCCTACTGCCCGAGCAGCATCGACCTGGCGGTGCTGGACGTACCGACGAGCTGGGCGGTGCGCACCGGCGCCGTCGACGACGCGGCCTGGAATCGCCGGCCGGGGCAGATCGGATACGGCTGGAACGCCATCCTGTCGTGGGACACCGGCTTCGAGTCGCGCCTCGAGAGCCTGGCGCGCGAGGGCGCCGGTACCCTGAACACCAATACGAACAACCCCGACGATGACACGCTCTTCGACAGCCAGATCGCGTGGGTGCCGATCACGCCCATCGCCAACCGCGGCGCGGGTTTGCAGGACGTCACGGTCACCGACCTCCAGCACCTTTTCGTCAGCGGCCGACGGGCCAACGGTGAGAACCTGGTCGCCGCCACACGTGACGTCGGCTCCGGCACGCGGAATGGCATGATGAACACGCTCGGGATCGACCCGGCGGCCGGCCGCGGCGACAACTACGGCGACCGCAACACGATCGCCGCCGTGACGAATCTCGGGCCCACCCACCAGGCGACGAATTGCGGCGGTTCCTCCGTGATCGAGGAGGCCGTCCAGAAGCGCCGCCTCGCCGTCGGCTACACCGGCCTGGCGGGCAGCAGCCGCGCCGCCGGTGACGCGAACGCCGGCCGTTACGAGATTCTGAACGTGATCCTCGATGACCGGGGCGGCTCGACGGCCGTCCGGCCGACGATTGACGCCGTGCTGGACAACTGTGATCCGGACAGCGGCTATCCGCTCGGCGGCGCCGAGACGTTCGTCAGCCGCGGCGACCCGTTCGAGCTGGACAGCGGCCTGCCCGCTTACATGGAAGCGGAGGCGGCGGCGGACTACCTGCGCAACGTGGTGGAAAGCACGGTGGCCTTCGAGGAGCAGCCCGGCGCGACGCCGACGGAATTCATGCCCGGCCGGTACCTGGCGGACACGTACTTCCTGCTGGCGGGCGTCGACTGCCTGCCCGATACGCTTGAGCCGACGGTGCTCGTGGCCAACGCGGAGCTGAACGGAGAGCTGCAGGAGTACATCCGCGACCACAATGGCCTGGGCATCGGCGGCGACACGCCCGATTACGGCGTGACCGTTGCGAACAAGGTCCCGACGCGCGCGGGCAACCCGAGCTGGAGCACCAGCCTGCGGCCGGCGCCGGTGTACACGCCGTGGCCGTGGCCCGCCGTCGCCCAGCCGCCGGTCCCGCCATACACCGGCGCGGTGCCCGCGGACGGCCAGTACGGCGACGGCAGCACGAACGGCAACTACGCCGACCTGTCGGGCGCCTTCACGGTTGCCGCCGGCGTGAACCTGTCCGAGCGCAACCAGATCATGGGCGATTTCAACAATGACAAGGCGCGTGACCTGAACGATATCGCCGGCCTGGCCAGCGCGATGTATGACCCGCGTGCCTTCGCGGCCGCTGAGGGCGTGGTCCCGGGCAACCCGGGCGCGCTGGGCACGAACTACGTGATCCCCGAGCTCATCGGCGACTTCAACGGCGACGGCAACTTCGGAAAGATCGTGGCGCCATCCGGGGGGGGTGGCGCCGCGATTTGGGATACGCAGGATGCGCGCTACTTCGCGGACGGCCTGGCCATCGATCCCGCGACGGGCAAGCTGGACCGCAAGCAGGGCTTCACGCTGCTGGACCAGGCGTGGAGCACCGTCGGCGGCGATCTCAACCTCTTCGGTACGACGTTGTCGACCGGCGCCGCCTACGCGGCCGGGGCCAGCCGGGCGGACGTGGCCGGCGCGCTCCCCGCGCCCGGTGCGAATCCGAGCGGTCACGACGGCCTCGTCGACTGCCAGGACGTGGCCTACGTCTGCGAGAACTTCGGCGACTGGAGCCAGATGGACGACGCGCAGTCGATCGACCTGAGCTGCGACATGAACGGCGATCTCCTGGTTGACCAGGCCGACGTGACGGAAATCGTCGTGGTCATCCTTGCCGCGCCGGGCGGTGACGTGAACCTCGACGGGGTGCGCGACGCGGCCGACGTGGCGATCGTACAGGCGCATCTGGGCCAGCCGGGCTGCTACTGCGACGGTGACCTGGATGGGGACGGCGTGGTGGACGCCCAGGACCTGGCGCTGGCCCAGGGCCAGGAGGCGGTCATCGGCGATTCGAACTGTGACGGCGTCGTGAATGCCTTCGACATCGACCCGTTCGTGCTGGCGCTGAGCGACCAGGCGGGCTGGGAGGCGAGTTATGACTGCGACTACCTGGCGGCCAACGACACGAACCAGGACGGGGCAGTAAACGTGTTCGACATCGATCCCTTCGTGGCGCTGCTTTCGGGCGGACCGCGCTAACACACCGCCCGCGCATCACCGGTTTCGCCGCCTGTGTGGGGCCGCATCTTGGATGCAGGTGCGGCCCCCTTCCTGCGCTGACGCCGGTCACCTTTGCAGGCCCGATTGCCGCTGGAGCGCGCGATCCGCGGGCGTGATGCGATCGATCCGCTTCAGCACGTAGACGTTCACCTTCTGAATGTCCGCGATCCGCTCGTAGTGCGCGTCGAGCCACTGGCCGAATTCCGTTTCGCGCGGCGGGTCCTCGAGGCGGCCATGCACGCCTTCGTAGTCCATCGCCGACATGACCAGCACCGGCGGCGGCTCCGCTTTCAGTCGCTCTTCCATCTCGCGCCCGATGAACGCCGCCTCGCCCTGCACCTGGCCCATCTTCTCCGTCGTCGTGAAGCGGACGGCGTTGATGCGCCGCGCGTGCAGGTACACGCCGGGCAGGTAGCCCCAGCAGTGGATCTTGTCATCCGGCTGCGAAACCTGCCGCACCACGTCGGCGATGGTCTCCCACTCGGCCTGCTCGCCCTGGAGCACACGCGGCACCCATACCCGGCTGAACTCGACCCACTGCTGGGCCACCGCGTCGAACATGAAATAGCCGATCACGACGAAGCCGGCCGTCACCCACGCACGCCGCTGCATGGCCCGCAGCAGCCGCATCTCCGCCTGGAGCACGTTGACCAGGTAGCCTGCCATCAGCATCAGCGGCGGAATCGCCGGAACCAGGTAATGACGGAACGCGTGCGGGCTGAGCAGCGCGCCCCACAACGACACCACGGCCCAGACCGCGAACAGCAGCATGTACCGCGGGCAGGGCGGCCGCAGCGCCGCCAGCGGTTCGGCGATCTCCGGCGGCCGGAAACGCGGCCGCACCGACCACAGGACCGCATGCACCAGCGCCGCGACCGACATGAGCAGCGGCAGTTGCAGCACCGGGAAGAACTCGTTGCGCAGCAGGAAATATGTGAGATAGCGGTAGGGGAACCGGCTGGTTCGTGTTGCGAAGTAGGCGCGGTTGAAGCCGAACGTCGCAAACAGTGCCTCGTCCAGCGCCCCCTGCCACGCCAGGTACGCCGCCGCCGCGCCCAGCACCGCCGCGAGCCCGGCCACCAGCAGCAACCCGCGCCGCAGCACCTGCACGAGGGGCAGGTCGCGCATGGCCAGCAGCACGAGCAGGTGCAGGCCCATCGCGCCCCACGCGGCCAGCCCCACCTGCTTGAAGAGGAACGCGCCGCCGCAGCACGCGCCGGCCGCAAACCACTTCCACCAGCGGTCACGGGCGAAGCCGCGGACATAGAAGAGCACGGCCGCCAGTTCGCAGGCGACGAGGAAGGTCTCCGTGCGATTCGTCCCCCCCGTGTAGTGCCCGTGCATCAGGTAGAACGCCAGCAGCACGGTGGAGAACGCCGCGGCGCCGCGGTAGTACAGGGCGGCGCAGATCCCGAAGAAGCAGCCGTGCGCCACCAGCATCGCCAGCACGCACATGCCGATCACGCCGAGGTAACTCTCGCTGCCGACCAGCATGCCGAGCGCGTTGATCCAGTAGATGCCGGGAGGCTTGTTGTCCCAGACGTCGAGGTACACCGTGGCGCCGTTGGCGATGCGCCAGCCGTAGTAGCCGAACATCTGGTCATCGACGACGTCGGTCCGGTAGTACGCGATGTACTGGGCCAGGATGATCAGCGGCAGCACGAACAGCGCCGCCGCGAAAACCAGCACGGGCCAGGAGGTGGGCGCCTGGGGTGCGGCAGCGCCGGCGGGCAGGCGCGCCGGCGACGACTGCGTCTGGGTCACGGGAATGCCTCAGCGGAACGCGGCACGAATCTCACGCCAGCTGTAGCGCGCGGGCCAGCCGCTCCTGGACGCGCTGCCAGTCGATCAGCTCGGCAAAGGCCTTGATGTAGTCCGCCCGCCGGTTGTGGTATCGCAGGTAGTACGCATGTTCCCACACGTCGAGTACCAGCAGGGGTACGCAGCCCCAGGCCGTCCCGTTCTGGTGTTTTTCCGCCTGGAGCACCAGGAGGTGCTGGGCGCGCGGATCGTAGGCCAGGATCGCCCAGCCGCTGCCCTGGACCTGCTGGGCCGCCGCGTAGAAATGGCCACGGAACGCCTCGAGCGAGCCGAAATCGCGGGCTAGCAGGCGGGCAATGTCGCTCTCGGCAGGCGGATCGCCGCCGCCGCCCTTTTTCATGTTTTCCCAGAACAGGCAATGCAGCAGGTGGCCGGCGGCGTTGAACGCCAGCGCGTCGGTCACGGCGCGCACGTCCTGGATCCGCGCGCCGCCGACGCGCCGGATCTCGGCCAGCTCCGCGATGGCCTCGTTCGCCCCGCGCACGTAGGCGGCGTGATGGCGGTCGTGGTGGAGCGTCAGCGTCTCCGCGTCGAGGTGCGGCTCGAGATCGGCGTAGCCGTACGGCAGCGGCGGCAGTTGATACGGACCGTCCGGGCCGCCGGCTGCGGATCCGCCGCCCCCCGGCTGGGCGGGCTGAGCCCAGGCCGGCGTATCGAGGACGAGCCAGCCGCCGTCGAGTGCAGCCGACGAGGCGAGAACCTGGCGGC
>CAZVRR010000015.1:0-16270 GCA_964629745.1 uncultured Planctomycetales bacterium
CGTCGCGCCGACGAAACAGACACCGCCGCCACCGCGCCGCCAGTGCGTAACTGCATAAGGATAAGGAGCTTCGGCGACAAGGTACACCGGTAGCGCAGCGTGCGGATCGGCCATCCCCAGGTGCGTCATCAGGTGGGTCAGGCAATCAGACTCGCGGCCGGCGAAAGCCTGGGTCAGCCCGGCCCGCGCCTGTTCCAGCGCCGCGCCGTGCAGCGGCCAGGCTTGCCGCGTAAACGTATCTTCAATCTGAACATAGGCTTGCGCGAGTCTGACGGCGGGAGCGCGGAGTTGAACGGTCCGGCCGTCCGGCAGGTTGAATTCGGGCGGCAGTTGGCTGAAGCGATCCAGGATGTCAGCCGCGGAAGTGCATGACTCGAGATTTCCCTCGATCAAGCCCCAAGCGAGGAAGTTGCCAAGCTGGCGATCCAGTTCGCGTGCGGACTCCACTGCTGTCGCGAAGGGGTCGGCCGTCTCGACGGGCGCCGTTGCAGCGGGGTCCAGTGCCGCCCGCGCGCGGATTGTGTAGTGGAGATCAACGATCGGGTTTACCCGGAAATCGAGCCGCGTCGCCGGCTGGGCATGATCGGCCGGCGGTTCCCCTGCGGCACCGGCAGACGGGCAGCTCACGACAAGGAAGACACCCAGACCCCAGGCGATTCGAACGTGCATGGCACTCCTCCTGCCAGTCAAGACGGCCGTCCGGCCTGGCACACGTCGTGATACGTGCGGCCAGCGCTTCGGAAACGAGCATACGGGTAGAATGCGCGGCCGGCGCGGGACCGCCCCGCCGACGCAGGAGGTGCAGCGTGCAGATCGGCGACAAGTTGATCAACTTCGACCCCGACGGCTTCATGGTTGAACCCAAGTTGTGGGATGACCAGGTGGCCGGGGCGATCGCGAGCGAGGAAGGCATCACGCAGATGACAGACCAGCACTGGGGCGTGGTGCGGTTCATTCGTAACTACTGGCTCGAGCACGATTTGGCACCCCCGGTCCGGCTGATCTGCAAGGAAGTCAAGCTGAGCGTGCGCGACGTGTACAAGCTGTTCACGTCCGGACCGGCGCGCGGGGCATGTCGCGTCGCGGGACTGCCCAAGCCCGACGGCTGCGTGTGAGGCGATAATGCTCTCGTTCGTCAGGATGCTGACGACCCTGTCCGCTGTCTGGATGGTAGCCGCGCTGGCCACGCAGGTCGCGCGCGTCTGCGCCGCCCGGGTACGCGACTACAGCGCGCCGGCCGGCAGCCCATGGCGCGCCGTGGTCTACAGCTTCACGGCCGGGATGTCGCCTTGGCGGAAGGAGTCCGCCCGCCTCTACGTACTCGAGTTCGGGCTGGGCCTGCTGCTCCACGTAGGCGTGTTCCTCGCGCTGGGGCGCGTGGCACTGGCCCTCGTCTCCGAACCGACTGGTGCGCTTTCGCCGGTAGCGGTGGTGCTGCGCGGGATAGCCGCCGCCGCGCTGCTGGCGGGTGTGGCGCTGTTTATTCGCCGGCTGCGCTCGCCCACGCTGCGCCAGATGAGCGCGCCCGACGATTACTTGGCGAATCTTGCGACGTGCGCGTTGCTGGCAGCCGCGGCGCTGTTGCCGCCGACGCAGGCGGGTGCGGCGTGGCTGCTGGCCTATGCCACCCTGCTGTTCATCTACGTACCTCTCGGAAAGCTGCGACACGTCGTGTTCTTCTTCGTGGCACGGGGCGCCCACGCCTGGCGCCTGGGATACCGCGGGACGTATCCACCGGCCGCGGCGGATCGGAGCAGCTGATGCGCTCGGAGCTGCCGGATCCCGCCACCCTCGCGACGCAGGCACGCGATGCGCTGGGCCGCGCGCTGCGTGGCCCGGCCGCGGCGCAGTTGAGTGCGTGTGTCCGTTGCGGCCTGTGCGGCCAGAGCTGCCACATCTATCGCGCGGCGCCCGAACCGGAGAACCTGCCGGCCGCGAAAGCGGCCCGCGTCGTCTCGCATTACCGTCGCTACTTCACGCTCATGGGGCGCGCCCTGCCCGGGTGGATGGGCGGGCGGGACTTCACGGCGGAGAGCCTGCGATCGCTCGTGGAATCCGTCTACGGCCGGTGCACGGGGTGCGGCCGCTGCGGTCTGCACTGCTCGATCGGCCTCGATGTCGCGGCGGTGATCCGCGCCGGTCGGCGTGTGCTCGCCGAACTCGGCATGGTGCCGGACGGCCTGCAACGCACGGTCGACAACCAGCTACAGACCGGCAATCAAATGGCCATCCCGCGTGACGAGTTTCTCTCCACGCTCGAATGGCTGGCCGACGACCTGAAGCTCGAACTGGGCGATGATTCGATCACAATTCCCGTCGACCAGCCCGGCCGGCGCATGCTCTATCTCGTCAATCCGCGCGAGGTGAAATTCTTCCCCCTCTCGCTCCTGGCCGCAGCCGGCGTCTTTCATGCCGCGGGCGAAAGCTGGACGCTGTCGAGCAGCTTCTTCGACGTGACGAACTACGGCTACTTTGCGGGCGACGACCAGGCCGCCGGCGAGCTGGCGCGCCGCGCCCTGGCCGCCGCGCAGGAGCTGGGCGTCAAGGAAATTGTGCTGTCCGAATGCGGCCACGGCTTCCGCGCGCTGCGCTGGGAGGGACCCAACTGGCTCAAGCAGCCGCATCCGCTGCCGATGCGCAGCGTGCTCGACCTGCTCGAGGAATACCTCAACAGCGGGCGGATCCACGTCGATCCGGCACGGAACCCAGAGCGCGTCACGCTCCACGACCCGTGCAACCTGGTCCGCTGGGGCGGCGTCAGCGAGCCGCAGCGCCGCATTCTGCGCCGCGTCGTCAGCGACTTCGTCGAGATGACCCCCTGCCGCGAAAACAATTTCTGCTGTGGCGGCGGCGGCGGCATGCTCGCGATGAGCGAGTACGGCGAGCGGCGCATCGCATCGGGGCAGCCGAAAGCGGACCAGATCCGCGCCACCGGCGCCAAGGTCGTCGCCACCCCCTGCCACAACTGCGCCGATCAGCTCCTCGAAATTTCGAAGCACTACCGGCTCGGCACGGAAATCAAGGCCGTTGTCGAGCTCGTCTACTCGGCAATGGTTCCCCCGCAACACAACAACAAGACCGCCGCGGAGCCCGCGTAGGCCCGCGCGACGGCCCGTCCTGTCTTCCCCTTGTCCTGCGCGCCGGTCAGTGTGCGACGGCGGCACAGCGATCCGCGGCCACCTGCGTCATCGCCTCGATCGCGGCGGTGATGTGCCCGCGCTCGTTGCACGGGCCGACCGAGAAGCGCACCGTGCCGCGCGGCGACGTTCCCATCCGCTCGTGAATCAGCGGCGCGCACTGCAACCCCGTGCGGGTCTGGATGTTGTAGTCACCGTCCAGGATGGTCCCCACGTCCTGCGGATCATAGTTGTCGACCGTGACGGACAGCACGGCCACCCGCCGCCGCAGGTCGCGCGTGCCGTGCAGGTGCACGCCGTGGATCTCGCTCAGGCCGCTCTGGAGCAGGGCCAGAAGTTCCATCTCGTGCCGGTAGATGTTTTCGAGGCCGCGCTGCTCGATCCAGTCGAGACCTGCCGACAGGCCGGCGATACCGGCGAGGTTTTGCGTGCCAGCCTCGAGACGGTACGGGAACTCGGTCAGGTGGTACTTGTCCGCGCTGCGGACACCGGTACCGCCGTAGATCGTGCCTTCGATCTCCGCGTCGTCGGCGACGCAGATTCCGCCGGTGCCGGTCGGGGCCAGCAGGCCCTTGTGGCCGGTAAACGCCAGGAAGCTGATGTGGCATTCCGCCATGTCAATCGGCACCACGCCCGCGGTCTGGGCCGCGTCGACCGCCAGCGGCACGCCGGCTTCCCGGCAGACCTTTCCGATCGCGGCGATGTCCTGCATCACGCCGGTCACGTTCGAGGCATGGTTCACGATCACCAGCTTGGTGTTTTTCCGCAGTGCCTTGCGAACGTCGGCGGGATCGACAAATCCCTCGCCGTCGAGCGGTACGAACGTCGCCTCGGCGCCGTCGCGGACCTTGTGATTGACGGGCCGGATCACCGAATTGTGCTCGGCGCAGGTTGTGACGATGTGTGAGCCCGGCCTGATCGTGCCGTTGATGATCAGGTTCAGGCTCATCGTCGCATTCATCGTGAAGACCAGGCGGTTCGCGTCTTTCGCCTTGCCGGACTTCATCAGGCTGCGATTGAAGAAAGCCGACAGCCGGCGCCGCGTCGTGTGGATCATCTCCTCGGCGGTAATGCCCAGATCGCAGCCGCTGCGACCGGGGTTCACGCCATACTGGCTGTAGAACGCGCGCACCGCATCGTGTACCGCGTCGGGCTTCGGATAGCTCGTGGCGGCATTGTCGAGATAGATCAGGTCCGGCATGGTCGGATCAGGCTCCCATGGGCGGGCGGCGCTGGCGGGCTTTACAGTCCGGCGGCAGGCGTCCAGCCGACGTCTCCACGATACCTCTTGTGGGCGGCTAAGGGCAAGCTGCGCGCCACGCATCCGGCTTCCGATAAGTGTGCCGCCGCGGCTTGACGCGGACGGGCGCAGGAAGGTATGAACCCGACCCGGTGTTCGGGACGCTATCGGCGCACGCCGGTGGGCCGGCGTTCCGTGGGATTTGATCTGGTCGGCGGGTTGGCCGGCACCGGGGACCGTCCGTCCCGGCAGCCGAGACGCTCGCGCGGAGGGTTCGGGATGGGCGTGCGCATTTCGCTGGTCGGGTGGGTGCTTTGCGGAGTTTGCCTTGCCGGCGCGGCGCGGGCGGAGTTCACCCGCATCGTTTCGTTCGGCGACAGCCTGTCCGACGTGGGCAACATTTACGCGGCAACCGGGGGCCTGCTGCCGCCGAGCCCGTACTGGGAGGGGCGGTTCTCGAATGGGCCGAACTGGCTCGACCGACTGGCCGACCGGCTCGCGCTGCCGGCGCCCGAGCCGATCTTCGCCGGCGGTTCGAACTACGCCTTCGGCGGAGCGGAAAGCGGCACGGGCTTCGACTCCTATTTCATTCCGCGCGTGCGGACGCAGGTCGGGCTCTTCGGCCTGCTCGATGCGCCGGGAGCGGATGACCTGTTCACGATCTGGGCGGGGGCGAACGACTTCCTCGGCGGCCAGCAGAACCCACTCATTCCGGCGGACAACGTGGGCTATGCGATCGCGGCGCTGGCGGGTGCGGGCGCCCGGAGCTTCCTGGTCGCAAACCTGCCACCGCTGGGCCAGACGCCGCGCTACCTCGGCACGCCCGCGCAGTCGCAACTCAACGCGCTTGCGGCGGCGTACAACGCGCGGCTTGCGTCCGATCTCGACACGCTCGAGTCCGTGTTTGACATCCAGGTGCATCGGCTCGATGTCGCGGGCCTGTTCGCTGAGATGTACGCCGACCCGCTGGCGTACGGCTTCACGAACGTAACGGACCGCGCCTATGTCGGCGGGGCGGTGGTCCCCAATCCGGACGAGTACCTGTTCTGGGATGGCATCCACCCCACCCGCGCCGCGCACGTTGCCTTGGCGGGTGCGGCGGCGGCGCTGCTGGCGACGCACGCCCCCGAGCCGGGCACGCTCGGCGCCGTAGCGGTCGTCGCCGCGTTGACTATTGCGCGCCGGCGGCGCCCGCGGTTGTGAGCGGGTCGTCCCGACCGGGCCTTGACTAGGTAACCTCGTGTCAGCTCGAGCCCGAACGCTTCTCGTCCAGATCGGGCTCCTCGTCCAGCCCGGCGTGGTCGATTTCCTCGTCCACGATCCGCGCCGGTCCGGGGGCCGCGCCGACGATCTCGTCAACACGCGGCGCCGGGGCGGCGCGACCCGTCTCGATTTCAGGCTCGGCGAGTTCGCGACCTTCACGGACCTCCGGCGGCGCCTCGACCTCGTCGCCGAGCTGCCCGCTGCCGGGCTGATCGCGCCCGGCAGGCTTGCTCGGGTCGTGCGGTGCGGCTGGGCGCCGGGGAGGGGTGAGACCGTGCGGCTGCTTTGGATCATTGGCCATGGTGGAGCCTCGCATCAGGGCCGCTGCGAGCCGGCCTATTGATCCTATGGCCGCCCGGCGGCGTGGGCCACTGCAACGTGTTCGCACCCCGCCGCGCGCCAGCGCAGAGAACCAGCACGTCGTCGCGGCCGGCACACCGCTCCGCGTCGCCATGCACGGCGACGGCGGAGGCAGGATTACATGGGTGCACAGGGGCATGCGCATACGCGACGCACGCCGCGCCTACGGCCGACCTTCCAGCGCTGTAAGTCGTTGGCGCGCTGCGCCATAGGTCGGGTCCCACTGGAGCGCGCGCCGCAATTCGGCGATCGCGGCTTCGCGCTGTCCCTGGAGTTCCAGCCGGCGGGCACGTTCGGTGCACAGCCGTGCCAGATTCGTGCGGGGCACCTGGAAATCGGGCTGGAGCGCGGCCGCCTGCTCGTACTGTTCGATAGCCTCCTCGCGCCGGCCCGCCAGTTCGAGCGCGACGCCCAGGTTGTTGCGGAAGTCGGCGCGGGCCGGGGCCTGTTGCACGGCCTGGCGATACTCCTCGACGGCCTCCGCGAGCTGCCCGCGGCTCTTGAATACGCCGCCGAGCACGCTGTGCGCGAGCGGCTCGCCCGGATCCAGCCGCAGTGCTGCGCGCAGTTCCGTCTCGGCCGCAGCGAGATCGCCCGCCGCCACCAGCGCCGCGCCAAAATTGGCGCGCAGTTCGGCGCGGTCCGGGGCGAGCGTGACCGCGGCTCGATACTCGTCCAGCGCCTCGGGGACTCGCCCGGCGCGCTGCAAGAGAAACGCCAGGTCCCAGTGCGGCTGCACCGCGCGCGGTGCGCGCTCGGCCATGCGCCGGTGGATGCGCTCACTCGTCTGCCAGTAGCCCAGGTAGTGGCGCGTGACCAGCGCCGCGGCGCCGGCCAGGAGCAGCACGCCGACCACGGCGCCTGCCGCGACGGCGCGGCGCCGGCCGCTCGTCACCACGCTCAACACCCAGGCCATCCAGAGCGCGACCCCGATGAGCGGCACGTAGGCGTGCCGGTCCGCCGCGATCGCGCCGTGCACGACGATCACGCCCAGTGCCGGCGCCAGCGCCAGGTAGAAGAACGCCGCACACGCCGCAAGTGCACGCGTCCAGCGCAGCGAAGCCAGCACAAGCGCCGCAAGCAGCGGCGTGCCGATCACGCCCGCCAGCACCGCACCGCTGGCGAGGCTCATCGGCTCCGGCGGCAGGTACAGCGGGCTCAGCCCCGACGGCCACAGCGTCTTCGCGAGATAGAACACGACGTTGTGGCAGACGACCAGCAATGTGCCGACCAGCCCCGCCTGGTCGGGCGTGGCCACGCCCGCCGTCGCGCGCTGCGAAACCAGGCTCACCGTCACGCCCGCCGCCGCCAGGGCCAGCAGCGGCAGCTTCTCCCACACCGCGCGCCACGACAGCCGCCACAGCGGCCAGAAATCCAGCGCGAGCAGGAGCAATGGCAGCGGCGCGCTGGTTGGTTTCGAGAGCAGGCCGCAGGCAAACGAGAACACGAGCAGCAGGTACGCCGGCGCACTCGGGCGCCGGACATAGCGCAGATAGGCGATTAGTGCGACGATCGTGAACAGGCCCGCCAGCAGCGTCTTGCGTTCGGCAAGCCAGGCGACCGGCTCGACCGTCAGCGGGTGCAGCCCGAACAGCAGTCCCGCGCCGGCCGCCGCCCACGTCCTCGGAACGAGGCGCGCCAGCAGCACGACCACGCCCATGGTAGTGAGCACGTGCAGCAGCAGGCTCGTGCGGCGCAGGGGCCGGAGATTGTCTTCGCCGGCGCCCGCCGCCACGTCGAGCATCAGCGAGATCATCGGGAGCGGCTGGTAGTACCCGCGCACGCTGGACGGAGCGCGCACTTCGGTCAGAAAGCGCCGGGTCGAATCCCACGTCGGATTGCGAACGAGGGGATTGTGGAGAAGGTACTCGGGATCGTCGAGGCACAATGCGCGCGCGTCGAGCACAGGCCAGAACACCACGAGCACGGTTAGTCCGACGCCGCCCGCCAGCAGCGCCAGGCGCAGGCCCGTCCACCCGGTGCGCGGAACCGCCGCCGGCGCCGGCGCCCGCCGATCTTTGCGTCGCGCATGCACCCTGCCATTCTCGCCCGCGATGGCCGCGGCGCACAGCGCAGGTGGCGGCGGCAGCGGCATTTGTTACTTGGTGATCGCGCACTGTTCCGATAGGATGGACAACTGCCGCTTGACAGGAGGATCTGCCGTGACCGCAACGACTCGCTGGGCGGGCATGGCGGCGACACTTGTGGCCTGCGCATGGGCCGCGATGGCCGCCGACCTGCCCGTGATGTATTTGACCCCTGAGACGTACACCCCGACCGTCGGTCAGCCGCTGCTGCTGCGCGCCCAGCTCGGCACGCCGCTGCGTGCCGCCGACACGGCCTGGCCGCAGGACCGCCTCGCATCGCTGTTCGTGCTCGGCGGCGGTACCCGCCTGAACCGACCGACCCTGCCGCCCAGCGCGCGCGACGTGAATGCCACCGAGGTGACGATTGCCCATCCGGGCGTGACAGTGATCGGCTGCAACGAACAGCCCCAGGTCACGGCGCTGACGGGCGAGGAGCTGCGCGGATTCCTGCGGCAGAATCTCGCCGCTGCGGACGAGAACCCCGAGGTGCAGGCGCTGGCGGGTGTGAAGCAGGTGCGCGTCCGGCGCATCGCGTCGGCGGTGACGCAGGTGCGCAGTCCGGAAGCCGGGCTGCGGGCGCCGTCGCCGCTGGCCCTGGCCAAGGTCGGCCTGCGCAACGAAATCCGGCCGCTCATGGATCCGACCGCGACGCCCGTCGGCCGCGATGTCGCGGTCCGCGTGTACGTTGAGGGGTCGAAGGTCGCCGGCGCAAAGGTCCAGGCCACCAACCTGGCGCAGGGCACCACGCAGGACAAGCGTACCGACGACACGGGCGCGACGTACTTCACGATGACGGCGGCGGGCACGTGGCGCATCGAGTTTCACGTGGCCCAGAAGCTGAGCGACGACCCGGAGGCCGATTGGCTCGTCCGCAGCGCGACGCTCACGTTTGAAACACCGGCGGAGGGCAAGGAATAATGAACGCGCAATGGAACCGCGGCGCCGCCTGCCTGGCGCTGGCACTTGGCGTGGCCGGCTGCGCGTCCGCACTGGCCATCGACTGGATCGAGCTCGGCCCCGCGCCCATCATGGACGAGCTCTACACCGGCCGCGTCTCCGCCCTGGCGTGCAGCCTGTTCGACGGCGGCCTGTATTACGCGGCGTGCGCGGACGGCGGCGTGTTGAAGAGCACGGACGGCGGCGCGACCTGGACGCCGCTCACCGACCAGATGCCCACCAGCGCGATGGGCGCGCTGGCGCTGGACCCCCTCAACGAATCGATCGTGTACGCCGGCACGGGCGAGGCGAACTACGCCCATCACAGCCGCCCCGGCATCGGGATCTACAAGTCGACCGACGGCGGCGACACGTGGCAGATCCTCGGCAGCGACGTCTTCGCCGGCCGCTGCTTCTCGCGGCTGCTGATCGATCCGACCAACCCGCAACGGCTGTATGCGGCGATCACGCGCGCGGGTGGTTTCCCCGAGATGGCCGCGGCCAAGGGCCATCCGCAGGCCACCGGGCCGGTGGGCGTGTTCCGGTCGGACGACGGCGGCGTGACCTGGACCCAGCTATTGACCGGGTTGCCCAACCTGTCGGCCACGGACCTGGCCATGAACCCTGACAGCCCGAGCGTCCTGTACGCCGCGATCGGCCACATCTTCGGCTCGCCCAGCAACGGCGTGTACAAGTCTACCGATGGCGGCGACTCGTGGTCGAAACTGGCCGGCGGCCTGCCGACCGCGACGATGGGTCGCATCTCGGTGGCGGTCGCGCCAAGCCAGCCGGCGCGCTTGTATGCCATGCTCACGTACCCGAGCGATGCCTCGGGCGGCGGGGCTTCGCTGTACGGCGTGTACCGCAGTGACAATTCCGGCGCCACCTGGACGCGGCTGAACAACGCGCCGTCCGGGCTGCAGGCCACCTACGGGTGGTACCTGTCCATCATCGGGGTGCATCCCAGCGATTCCGCACACGTTTACATCGGCGGTCTGAACTTCGTGCGCTCGTACGACGCGGGCGCGACCTGGCTCGACGTGACGCCGCCCCACGTGGACATGCACGCCGTCACGTGGGATGCCAACGGCGCGCTGGTCGTCGGTGAGGACGGCGGCGTGCACCGCTCGTGGGACGATGGAAACGGCTGGGAACAGCTCAACATGGGCCTGGGCGTGATCCAGTGCTATGCCGGCCTCTCGACCCACTCGCAGCAGGAGCAGCGGCTCTTCATCGGGACCCAGGACAACGGCACGCTGAACCGCGCGCCGGCCGGCGAGGACGGGATCTGGATCTCCGCACTGGGCGGCGACGGCGGCTGGACGCAGGCGGACCCGCAGAACCCCGCCATCGTCTTCGCCGAGTACCAGGGCACGGGCAATCTCTTCAAGTCCGCCGACATCGGCTACAGCTACTCGTTCTCCGGAACCGGCATCTCGACCGGCGACCGCAACTGCTTCATGCCGCCCTACCTGATGAAGCCCACCGATTCGAACAAGATGTTGTATGGTTCGCACCGGATCTACCGGAGCGTGAACAAGGGCGCCAACTGGACGCCGGTCAGCGGCGATCTCACGGGCGGCGGCACGGCCGCAATTCGCAGCATGGCCCTGGCCCCCTCGAACCCCGACGTCGTGTACGCCGCAACGAACGACGGCCGGATCCAGCGTTCGAACGACTTCGGCAGCACCTGGACGCTCGTCAAGACCGGCGTCGATGCCTGGCCGCGCATCACGCGCGAACTGTTCGTCGCACCCAACGACCCGCTGACGGTGTACCTGGCCGAGGGCAACTACGGCCAGGAGCAGGTTCAGCGCTCGACGGACGGCGGCGTGACGTGGGAGGCCCTGGATGCCAACTTCCCCGACATTCCGGCCGCCACGATCGCGGTCGACGTGCGCGGCACGCGCCCCGTCATCTACGTCGGCGCGGAGGACGGGCTCTACCGCTCGGTCGACGAGGGCGCGAGCTGGCACCGCTACGGCGTCGGGCTGCCCAAGACGCCGGTGATCGACCTGGCCCTCGAGCTCGGGCGCGCGCGGCTGATCGCCTGCACGCAGGGCCGCGGCCTGTGGAAGATCGCCATCGGCCTGCCGGGCGACCTCAACGGCGACGGCGCCGTCAATGCGTTCGACATCGATGCGTTCATCCTGGCGCTGACCGCGCCCGCGGAGTACGCCGTGCAATATCCCGAGCTCGACCCGGTTCTGCTCGGTGATCTCAACGGCGATGGCACGCTGAACGCATTCGACATCGATCCGTTTGTGAACGTGCTGACGCCGTGAGCCCATCCGCCGCCGCCCCGGCCGGCGCGTCGCGACGCGCGCCGGCCGGGTCGCCGCGGCAATTCGCCGTGCAGGGAGGGACCCGCGTCCATGTCTGCCGAACCTCAGCCCGCCGCGAAAGCTGCCGTCCCCGCGCCGGCCGCGCCGCGTCGGCGGTGGACGCGCGGGCGGAAAATCCGCTGGGCCGTCCGGATCGCCGTCCTGCTCGTGCTGATCGGCTATCCTCTCGGCGTGGGCTTTGACGGCTGGTTCTACTACCCCAGTGACAAGCGTTACGAGCAGCCGGCGGATTACCGGCTGGAATGCGCCGAGGTGCGCTTCCGCACCGCGGATGGCCTGACGCTCGCGGGCTGGTTCCTGCCGGCGACCGCGCCGCGCTGCCACGGCACGGTGGTGCATTTTCATGGCAACGCCGCGAACATCAGTGCTCACATCGGGCTGGTCGCCTGGCTGCCGGCCGCGGGTTTCAACGTGCTGGAATTCGATTACCGCGGGTACGGCGATTCGCAGGGGCGTCCGGACCGGGCCGGGCTGGTGCGCGACGGCCATGCCGCGCTCGACTACGTGCTGGCGCGCCCCGACCTGCGCGGCCGTCCGGTATTCGTCTACGGCCAGTCGCTCGGCGCCGCGGTGGCGGTGGTCGTGGCTGCACAGCGGCCGGAAGTGGCCGCGGTGGTCGCCGAGTCGCCGTTCGACAGCTACCGGGCGGTCGCGGCACGACAGCTCGAGCGGCTGGTATTCGTCCCGGCCGTGGCACGGGGCATCGCGGCGCTGACCGTGTCCGCCGGGAATGACCCGGTGGATTGCGTCGCGCAGCTCGCGCCGCGCCCGCTGCTGGTGATCGTGGCCGGCGCGGACGAGCTCTGCGTGCCCGAACTGGGCAGCGCCCTCTACGAGAGGGCGGCGCCGCCGAAGGAGTTCTGGTCCGCGCCCGGCGCAGCGCATCTCGGCATTCTGGACGACAACGCCGACGAACTGATGAGACGAATCACCACTTTTCTGCGGAAAGCCACGTCGCAATAACTGCGCGTCGGACAAGCGAATGTACTTTTCGGTTGCCCGGCGGCAAGTCACCGGCTACTATTGTGGTGCAGGCCTGAGGCAGGCAGTCCCCGGTCCTCAAGTAGGGCGAGGGCCGCACGCCTGGCGAAGCCTGCCGAGCGATGGTGACCCATCGCGCGTTGGGTTGGCCGACGACGGTCGGTCGACGGGCAAGTGTGAGACGCCGCCCCAACACGCGGCGTGGCACGTGGGCCCATTTGAAAGGAGGTGATCCGTTGGATAGCGATAAACAGAGGTGGCTGCGTTAGTGCAGCGAACGTGGCTGCGGCTACGCAGCCGCCACGAATTGAGCCCGCCGGCTACGCCAAGCGTCGCCGGCGGGTTCTCTTTTTGGCGACAGGCCCCCGGCGGCCGCGCGGGCGCCGGGGCCGCGTGCTGTCAGCCCGGGTCGTATTCGTGCTCGATCCACGCACGCGTCGGCTCGAACATCTCGATAAGCTGGTCCATCGCCGGGTAGAAGAGCGAGAAATGTCCGTAGGCGGGCGACAGCTCGTGCTCGGCGACGTCCTTGGATTCGCCGGCGACGATCATGCGCCAGATCGCCGCAGCGGCGCCGGTCCGGTCGGCCCCGCGCTTGCAGTGCATCAACAGCGGGTACTCCGCGGCCAGCAGGGAGTCGTACAGGCTCAGCAGAGCCGCGCGCGTCGGCAGCTCGGAAGCGCTCATCGGGATATCGATCAACTGCACGCCGGCCGAAGCGCAGGCGGCCTGTTCCTGCTCGTACCAGTCTTCGCCCGGGTTGGCCCCGCGGAGATTAATCACTGTCTGGATGTCGTACTCCTGAAAGACATGCGCGAGGTCGGCGCCGTCGAGCTGGGCCGAGCGATAGGCGACGCCCGCCCGCAACGTGCGGAAGTTGTCGAAGGGCCCCAGCGGCGAGATGCCCTGCAGCGCCTGCCAGCTGCAGCCACAGGTCAGGAGGGCGGACACGATGCACGCCAGGGCAGCGAGATTGCGCGAGATTCGCATGCGTCAAGAAACTCCGGGGGCAGTGCGGCTCACGTGCGGTCGGGCTCTCCCCCCGGGGTCAGCGGAAGTCTACCCGCCGGACACGGCGGCGCCCAGCGGAATCGCACGCCCCGGCGGCCGCTTTGCCGGTCGCGAAGCGCCTGCCTATCATGACCGCCTTGGCTGCCGCAGGAGACCACAATGGCCGGCGACCCCGCGTTCATGGACAAGCTCACCGCGCTGTGTAAGCGCCGCGGTTTCATCTATCAATCCAGCGAGATTTATGGCGGCATCGGCGGCTTCTGGGATTACGGGCCGCTCGGCGTCGAGCTGAAGCGCAACATCAAGAACCTGTGGTGGCACGACATGGTCACCAACCCGCCGGCGGGTTTCGACGGGCGCGAGGTCGAAATGGTCGGCGTGGACTGCTCGATCATCATGAACCCGCGGGTGTGGGAGGCAAGCGGGCATGCGACCGGCTTCGCGGACCCGATGTGTGACTGCCGCGAATGCCGGAAGCGGTTGCGGGCCGACCAGGTGTTGCTCGTGACCATCATGCCGCAATCCGGCGTCGCCAACCTCGCCGCGGTCAGCACGGGGGCCAGCGAACCGGAGTTCACCGCGGATGCCGAGCGGCGCACGACGGTCGGCTTCGAGATCGAAAGTGGCCAGAGCATGGCCGACGCGGTCACGGCGGCCGTGCGCGAATACGCGCGAAAGAACAACATCGGCTTCCTGAAGAAATTCCAGGCGACGGAGGAGGGCAGCAAGGGCCGCTTCCAGTACGTGCGGGCGGATGACGGCAAGGGCGGCCCGCTGGCCTGTTTTGTCGAAGTGCTGTCCAGCGCGCAGTTCAACCAGAACAGGCGTCCGTGCCCGTCGTGCCGGGCTCCGGACGGACTGACCGAGCCGCGCGCGTTCAACCTGATGTTCCAGACCTACGTGGGCGCGCTGCAGGATGCCTCGGCCCTGGCCTACTTGCGGCCGGAGACGGCGCAGGGGATCTTCGCGAACTTCAAGAACGTCCTCGACACCACCCGCGTCAAGGTGCCCTTCGGCATCGCCCAGGTCGGCAAATCGTTCCGCAACGAGATCAACCCGCGCAACTACACCTTCCGCTCGCGCGAGTTCGAGCAGATGGAGATCGAGTTCTTCTGCCACGAGCGCGACTCGATGCTGTGGTACGAGTTCTGGCGCAAGGTGCGCTTCGACTGGTACGTGAACCTGGGCCTGAAGAGCGAGAAGCTGCGGCTGCGCGACCAGGGCCCCGAAGAGCTCGCCCACTACTCGAAGGCGTGCGCGGACATCGAGTACCGCTTCCCGTTCTCGGACGATTTCCAGGAACTCGAGGGCGTGGCCCATCGCGGGTGCTTCGACCTCACGCAGCACCAGCAGTTCAGCGGCAAGGACCTGACGTACTTCGACGACGAGGCCTGGGAACGCGACAAGACCCAATTCGGCGGCGACAAGGACGCCGAGAAGAAAGCCAAGAACGAGCCGCCCTACCGCTTCCTGCCGACGGTCATCGAGCCGTCCGCGGGCGCGGACCGCGCCACGCTGGCCTTCCTGTGCGAGGCATACAGCGAGGACGAGGCGCCGGACGAGAAGGGCGTGCCGCAGCAGCGCGTGGTGATGCGCTTCCATCCGCAACTCGCACCGGTGAAGGTCGCGGTGTTCCCGCTGGTGAATCGCGAGCAGATGCCCGAGATCGCGGCGGCGCTCTACCGCGACCTGAAGCGCGACTTGAATGCGTTCTACGACGACAAGGGCGCGATCGGCCGGCGCTACCGGCGCCAGGACGAAATTGGCACGCCGTACTGCGTCACGGTCGACGGCCAGACGCTGACTGACGGCAGCGTGACGATTCGCCATCGTGACAGCCTGGAGCAGCTCCGCGTCGCCAAGGAACACGTGGCGGCATGGGTGCGCGAGCGCCTGGCGCGCTAGGCGCGGTTCAGGCCGGGTCGGGCGGCCCGAATTCACGCAGGCGCGCCTGGGCCGCGGGGGAGACGTGTACGAGCGCGGCGATGCGCTCGAGCGCTTCGTGTGCGGGTTCCGTCAGCCCGCGCAGTTCCCCGAAGAGACGCTTCGTGTCGCGCAGGCTGGGCGCGGGCACGCCCCGCGCGCCAGCGGCGAGTTGCCGCGCGCGCTCGAGCAGGTCCGCGTCGGGCACGACCTCGTGAACGAGGCCCAGCTCCCGCGCGCGCCGCGCCGTGATCGTCTCGCCGGTCAGCACCAGGTAGCGCGCCTGCCGCAGGCCGACGGTACGCAGCAGCGACGTCATCACCACGGGCGCGACGAGCCCGCGCCGCAGGCCGGGGAAACCGAGCGTCGCGGACTCGGCGGCCAGCGCCACGTCGCACGCGCAGACCAGCACCGCCCCGCCGGCCAGCGCCGCGCCGTTCACAGCCGCGACGACCAGGCACGGCGACTGCTCACACGTCCGCAGCAGCTTCAGCAGCGCGGAGTTGTCGAACGGGCCCTGCACCTGGCCGACCTCGCGCAGGTCGAGACCGGCGCAGAACGCGGGCGGGGCGCCGGTGAGAATCACGGAGTGCGCCTGCGGTTCGGCGGCCGCCGCCTCCAGGGTGGCGGTCAGCTCGGCCAGGAGGGCGGCGGACAGCGCGTTACGGCGCTGCGGCCGGTTCAGAACGATTTCCCAGCATCCAGCGCGACGGACGACTTGCAGGTTCGGGCTCATGCTCCGGCTCCGGAGGGCTCAGTCCCGCCGCGAGCCGCTCGGCCCGCCCGCGGCCATAGATACCGACAATGTGGATCTCTCCGCCGTCGACGGGGCCGCGGATCGGCGGCGCGCAGGCGAGCTCGTCGTCGAGCAGGATTGCCAGCCGGGCGCCGCGATGGGACCGGGTGAGATCATGAAGTTCGTGGCTGCCCACCCCGTTCAGCACGATCTGGAGCAGCGTTTCATCTTCGTTGACCAGGGCCCGCGCG
>CAZVRR010000015.1:16280-16910 GCA_964629745.1 uncultured Planctomycetales bacterium
GCGCGAACGCCACGTGGCGTCGATCCAGCACCACGTCCGGTGCGAGATAGACGTGCCGGCCGTCCCGGTCCGCCAGTTCCCGGAAACCCTCCTGGGGCTCGTCATAGGCCAGGTGCACGGCGAACGTCACGCGCGGCGGTGGTTCGCGCGGCGTCACTACCGGCCGCAGGTTGTGACAACCTGGGACCGCCAGGCCGCAGAGCACAGCAAGGAACGCTCGCACACGGGTCATGCGCGCAGATCAATAGCCCCGGCCGCGGGCGGATGTCAATTCGACAGGGAGCGGGAAGAAGAACGGGCCCGGCCTCCGCAGGCGCGGAAGCCGGACCCGCCATAAGAGGCGCAGCTGCGCCTGACCGGTGTCTTAGCCGGTGAGCACCGCGATGAACGCGTCAATGTCGAAGGCGTCAATCGACATGTCGCCATTCACGTCGGCGTTCCAGATGGTGCAGTCGGGATAGATCGTCGGGTACGCATCGGGGGTCACCAGCGCGGCGACGAACGGGTCGATGTCGAACGCGTTGATGGCGCCGTCGCAGTTCAGATCACCGAGCAGCGCCAGACGCAGCACGACGCCGGTGTTTTCGAACGGCGTGCCCGTCCCGTTGGCCAGCGCATAGACCTCCCCCC
>CAZVRR010000015.1:16920-25700 GCA_964629745.1 uncultured Planctomycetales bacterium
CACCGCGGCCGTCCTGCCCGAAGCCCAGCAGCTAGTATCCGAACGAGCCCGTGCCGTTGTACAGGAACTCCAGAATCTCCGCGCCGCCGTTCGCGGCGCCCTCGAGATAGAACAGACGCCCGTCGTTGCTGAAGGTCCGCGCGAACTCGCCGAAGACGAACTTGCCTTCGAGCTGAGGCAGCGTGGTCCCCTCGAACACGAAGCCACCGACGACCGCCACACCATCGTCGTGGTCGTACTCGGCAATCGGGTCGGTCAATCCCGCCGGCACGTCGAGCGGCTCGGTGGTCACGTAGGCGTCCTGCGCCCCGTTGAACACGAACGTGAACGTGCCTTCCTTCCAGTTCCAGCCGTAGTTGCCGCCGGCGGTAACGATGTCGACTTCCTCGATGTAATTCTGGCCGACGTCGCTGACGTACAGCTCGTTCTCCTTCACCTCGAACGACATGCGCCACGGGTTGCGGAAGCCCAGGGCCCAGATCTCGTCCAGGCCATCGATGCCAACGAACGGGTTGTCGCCCGGAATGCCGTACTGCCCATTCTCGGAGTCACTGCCGAGCGGATCGATGCGGATCACCTTCCCCAGGATCGACTCGATGTTCTGACCGTTGCCGCCGCAGCCGTGGCCCTCGGCATCCACGCCCAGCGCCAGCCCGTCATCGCGATCGTCCGCATTGCCGCCGTCACCCAGCGAGACGTAGAGCAGGCCGTCCGTCGGGCCGAAGACCATCGCGCCGCCGTTGTGGTTGAACTGCGGCTTGTCGATCCGCAGCAGTTCGCGCGGGGTCGACTCGGGCAGCGAGGCCGGGTTGGCGGGGTCGGGCACGTGCCACTCGAGGATGACGCTCTGGCAGTTGGGCGGCACGTCCGGCGGCATCGTGCTGAAGTCAGGCTCCGCAGTGTCGGGCTCCGACGTGAAGGTGTAGAAGAGCCCGTTGTTCTGGTAGTCCGGGTGGAACGCCAGGCCGAGGAAGCCACGCTCGTCGAAAGAGCCCGGACCGGCAATGCCGAGCGGAACGAGCCGGGCACTGACGTCAAGGAACACGCTCTTGGTCCGCGCCGCCAGGTCGACGGCCCACAGGATGCCGTTCTGGTCGACGACGAAGAGGCGGCTGTCATCCCCCGGCGCGCTGACGCCCCAGTTCGGCGCAGTCAGTCCGGTGGCGACAGGCTGAAGGTCAATCTCGATCTCGCCCTGCGCGATGTCGGGCAGCGGGTTTTCCAGGGGGATCGGCGCCACGCGGCCGCGGATTTCGCCGCCCGTGAAATTGTCGGTGTGCACGTTGACGTACCACAGGCCCGCCAGCACGTCTTCGACCTGGTCGGCCGTCAGCACCTGCGAGCCGACGATCGGGCTGCCCAGCGGCAGCGTGATCACCGGCGCAGCGGTCTCGCACACACCGGCCGGGCCGTGGAAGTGTGCCGCCGTCTGCGCACTGGACAGGTCGGCGAACGTGATCTCCCACGAGAACAGGCCCGTGCCCAGGTCCAGCGTAGCGGTGCCGCTGCCGGCCGCCGCCGTGCTCTCCACCGGCGTCGGGTACTCCTGGTAGCCGTCCAGCGTGATGAGGAAGTTCACGACCTCTCCGCCGGACACGACGGTGATCGTGCCCGTCATACCCATCCCGCAATGCGGAATGCAGAAATACGGAACCGACGCAACGTCCATCGGGACGACCCATTCAAACTGCGGCACCGCGGCGCTGAGCGGCGAATCAAAGTAGATTCCGTCCGGCGTGCAAGGGGTTCCCGAGGTGACCGTGTGCGTGCCGGAACTCCACACCCAGCGTACCGTATCGCCCGGCGCGACCGTAATGGCGCTGGGCGAAAACGTGGTGCCGATCTGGTTCACGATGTGCAGTTCTGCCCAGGCCTGGCTGGCGAACAGAAGTGCGCCCAGTGCCAGCAAAGCTGGAAGTGCCCTGGTGGTAGGTTTTGCCATCTCGTGCTCCTTTCGAAGTCCAGGTTTTCCGCCCCCATTCAGCCATCGACTGGCGGCCCGTCCGCCGCGATCCGGGATTCGTCTACAACGCCCCGGATTGGCGGCGCGGAGCCGCTCTCCTCCAGGCGACCGCAATGGATCAGCGTTCGCATGCGCGCGGGGCAGTCACGGTTGTGATTCCCTGCTCCCCCGGTCTGCCGACCATCGCCCCGCCCGTCCGGGCCGCCGCACGTGACTGTCGTGAAATCCAGGTGCGCGGCACGTGCGCACCAGGGGCGAGTCCACGCTGTGCCCGCCACTCGACGAGCGGGTCTGCGATGACCGGGCAACGGAGCTTTCGTCTGACGCGCGCGACTCCATCCATCGGGTGCCTGATCCGCGGCGTTGGCCCGCCTCCGGCGGACCGGCGGGGCAACGTGCGTGCCCGCGAGGGGCTGAATTCGGGCTGATCCGCGCAACACCGTGCCGCAGCGCATCGAGCACCGATTCGGCGCCGAAATGGTGCCTTCCCAATGCAGGGGGTGCTACGTGGATTTCACGAATTGACGGGAACTCACGATCCGATGGGAAGCGGAACCTGCGGCAGTAAACGAGGTGTCAGGCGGTGCAGAGTTTTCAGTCTCCAAGTGACGTAAAAGGAACGGGTCCGACGCTCCGCGTGCACGGACGTCGGACCCGCAGCAAAAGGCGCGCTAGCGCCTGACCGGTGTCTTAGCCGGTGAGCACCGCGATGAACGCGTCAATGTCGAATGCGTCAATCGACATGTCGTTGTTCACGTCAGCATTCCAGATGTTGCAGTCAGGATACGTCGTCGAGTAGGAGTCCGGGGTCACGAGGGCGGCGACGAACGGATCAATATCGAACGCGTTGACGACGCCGTCGCAGTTCACGTCGGCCAGCAGCGCGACGCGCAGTACCTGGCCCGTCGTGTCGAACGGCGTACCGGTCTCGTTGGCCAGCATGTACACCTCGCCGCGACCGTCTTCGCCGAATCCGAGCACCGACAGATCGAGTTCCACATCGCCCAGATCGAAGTTCAGGATTTCGTAGGGCGGCGTACCCGAACTGGGGTCGAGATAGAAGAAGCGGGCCAGGTTGTCGCCGAAGACGTACTTGCCGACCAGCTGCGGACGGGTGGTGCCGCGGAAGACAAACCCGCCCAGGACGGCGATGCCTTCGGTGTGGTCGTACTCGGCGACCGGGTCGATGAGTCCGGACGGCACATCGAGCGGCTCGGTCGTCACATACGCGGCCTGGTTGCCGTTGAAGATGAACGTGTACGAGCCTTCCTTCCAGCGCCAGCCGTAATTGCCGCCGGCGGTCACGATGTCGACTTCCTCGAGGTCGTTCTGGCCGACGTCACCGAGCCACAGGTCGCCGGTTTCGCGATCGAACGAGAAACGGAACGGGTTGCGAAAGCCGTAGGCCCAGACTTCGTCGAGGCCATCGACACCGACGAACGGGTTGTCGTCAGGAATGCCATACTGGCCGTTGATGCCGTCCGTGCCGAGCGGGTCGATCCGCAGGACCTTGCCGAGGATCGAGTTGAGGTTCTGGCCGTTGCCTTCGCAGCCGTGACCCTCGAGATCCACGCCGAGCGACACGCCATCGTCGCGATCGTCTCGGCCGCCGCCATCGCCCAGCACGATGTAGAGCTGGCCGTCCGGACCGAAGTTCATGGCGCCGGCGTTATGGTTGAACTGCGGCTGGTCGATGCGCAGCACCTCGCGCGCACTTTCCGGATCGACGACCGATTCCGGGTTGCCTGGATCCGGCACGTGCCACTCGAGGATCACCGTCTGGTGGTTCGGAGGGGTGTCTTCCGGCATCGTCGAAAAGTCGGGCTCCGCGCTGTCCGGCTCAGACGTGTACGTATAAAGCAGGCCGTTCGTCTGGTAATCCGGGTGGAACGCGACGCCGAGGAACCCGCGCTCGTCAAATGTCCCGGGACCCGAAATGCCCAGGCTCACCAGCCGGCTGCTGACGTCGAGGAACACGCTGCGCTCGAGCGTCTGAAGGTTGATCGCCCACAACTGGCCGGGCTGGTCGACCACAAACAGGCGACTCGCATCGCCCGGCGCCGATACCGCCCAGTTCGGTGCGACGAGGCCGGTCGCGATGTGATGGAGGTCGACGCGGATGTCGCCCGTGGCCGGCGACGTGGGGATCGGGTCCGCCAGCTCGACCGGCGCCACGCGGCCGCGGATCTCACCGCCGGTGAAATTCGTGGAGTGCACGTTCACGTACCACAGCCCGCCGAGGAGGTCCTCCATCTGCTCGGCCGTCAGTGCCTGGGACCCGACGATCGGGCTGCCCAGCGGCAGCGTGATGACGGGGGACGCGGAGGCACATACGCCCGCCGGCCCGTGAAAATGCGCGGCGGTCTGGGCGCTGGAGAGTCCGCTGAAAGTGATATTCCAGGAGAACAGGCCGGTCTCCGTATCCAGCGTGGCAGTTCCGGTGCCGGTTGCCGTCGTGCTCTCGACGGGCGTGGGATACTCCTGGTACCCATCCATCGTGATGGTGAAGTTCACGATGCTGTCCGACACGACATTGATCATGCCCGTCATGCCCATTCCGCAGTGCGGAACGCAAAAATAGGGGATAAACGGATCGCCGGTCGGCACGACCCATTCAAATACCGGATTGGCGGAGGTGAGCGGAGAGCCGAACATGCCGTCCGCGGTGCACGGTGTACCCGACGTGACGGTGTGCGATCCGCTGCTCCAGACCCAGCGCACCGTGTCGCCCGGTGCGACCGTGATCGAGCTGGGCGAATAGGTGAAGCCGATCTGATTCACGACGTGCAGCTCAGCCCAGGCCGGGCCGGCTGCCAGCAGCGGGCCGGTTGCCACCAGAACCCTCACCATCCATTGCTGTCTTCGCATTTCGTGGCTCCTTTCCAGAGTCCAGGTTCCTACTTTCCTTCCGTTTGGTTCCGTCTCTCGCGCGACCCGGTCCGGCCGGATCATCGCGTCCGTGGTGTTCAGGGTCGCCGACGCCAGCGCGCGGCCGACGACCCTTCGGGGCCGGGCGCACCAGGCTCCCGCCCCGCTCGTCCTCCCTCACTCGAACCGGCAGCCGGGCATCAGGTCCCGCATCAGCGCCGGGCAGTTCACGATCGTCACGCCGCCGCGCGCCAGCTCGCCGAGCATCGCGCTGCCGCCGCTGTCGACAAACGTGACCGCCGCAAAGTCCAGCCGCACGCTGCGCTCAACCGCCAGATGGTGCTCACACTGCGCCTGCAGCTCGGTGACCCACTCGGATACGACCTGGCCCTCGAGCTTCAACGTCACGCGCGCGACTCCGTCCGTCAGGGTGGTGATCCGCAGCATGGCCCTCGTCCCAGCAACGGACACCTGGAAGAGCAACGCCCGTACCGAATCAATACTAAATTCGTACTCATATGCGCAAGCCGCCCAGTGGCATTGAGTTGCAGGGTGCGGGCCGCGGGCAATGGCCGCGCGGCGCAAAGCCGGGCTGCCGCCCGAGTGTCACGAGGTTACGGGAAGCTCACGAGAATTCGGGAATTTCCGCAGCGCCCGCCGCGGGCGGCTACTTCAGCAGCCAGCTCTTGAGCGCATGCACGCTCGTGTCGCGGCCAGCCTTGCCGATCGCCCAAGTGAGCGGCACACCCTTGGGGCAGACCTTCACGCAGTTCTGCGCGTTGCCGCAGTCGGTGATCCCGCCCGGTTCCATCAGCGCTTCGTTCCGCACGGCGGCGGTCATCGCGCCGGTCGGATGCATGTTGTGCAGCACGGCCTGGCCGATCGCCTGCGGGCCGATGAACCCGCTGGCCTCGTTGATCTGCGGGCAGGCCTCCAGGCAGCAGCCGCAGGTCATGCAGCGCGAGAGTTCGTAGCGCTTGGCGTTGATCTCCGGCGGCACGATCGGCCCGGCGCCGAGATGGTTATACGTATCGACGGGGATCCACGCCCGCATCCGCTGGAGGGCCGTGAACATGCGCGAGCGGTCGGTGAACAGGTCGCGCACGACGGGGAACTTGGTCATCGGCCGCAGCTCGATGACGGGGCCGACCCGCAGCAGCTCATCGACCAGCGCGGTGCAGGCCTGCCGGACGCGCCCGTTGATCAGCATGCTGCACGCGCCGCACACTTCTTCGAGGCAGTTGGAGTCCCACACGACGGGCGTGGTCTGCTCGCCCGCCACGGTGACCGGCCGGGCCGCGATGTCCTGCAACGCGGAGATCACGTTCATGTCGGGCCGATGGGACAACTCGAATGTCTGGACGTAGGGCGTCGTCGCCGGTCCGTCCTGCCGCTGCACGCGAACCTGGAACCGTTCGGGCATGATCACTCCACAGCATTCGTACTACGCCCCCGACACGGCCGCCGGCGCTCCGGAGTCGCGCGGCGCCTGGCCCCGTTGCTCGCTGTACGTTTCGCGCCAGACCTCCTCGATCACTTCGGCCCCCTTGAGGCCGTAGGTCCGCGGGCGCGGCGGGATGAGGCTGGTATCCACCGGCTCGTAGCTCACCTGCGGACCATCGGGGCCATGGCGTGCCAGCGTGGTCTTCAGCCAGCGGTCGTTCTGCGCCTTGTAGGCACGGCACCACTGCTCGGCTTCCTCGCGGAGCTCGGCCGGGTTGTCGGCGCGCGGCGCGGGCAGCGCGAATTCCGGCTTGTAGTGGGCGCCGCGGCACTCGTCGCGCAGCAGGGCGCACTGCGCAATCACGCGCGCCAGCACGAGCATGTCGCCCAGCGCACGGGTGAAGCTGAACGACTGGTTCGTCCAGGACCCGCCGTCGGCCACCGGCGCCCGCTCGTACCGTTCGCGCAGCCGCGCCAGTTCCTGCAGCGTCTGTTTCAAGGCGGTGTTGCTGCGGATCACCGTCACGTTGCGCGTCATCAATTCGCCGAGCTCGCGGTGGAGCAGGTAGGCGTTCTCCGTACCGCTGCGGCCCAAGAGCGCTTTCATCTCGCCCTGGTGCCGCGCCACTTCCTGTGCAAACAGCCCGCCGCCCACCCGGTCGACGCTGCCCGCCGGCAGGTTCTCCAGGTAGGCCCGGATCGCCGGGCCCATGATCAGGCCGGCAAAGATGCACGACAGGAGCGAGTTGGCCCCCAGGCGGTTGGCGCCGTGGTACTGGTAATCGCACTCGCCGACGGCGAACAGCCCCGGCACGCTGGTCTGCTGGTTGCGCGGCGAATCGAGGCGCAGGCCGCCGCTGCCGTGGTCGCGCTCGTAGTCGACCCACAGGCCCCCCATGCTGTAGTGGACCGCGGGAAAGATCTGCATCGGTTCGGCGAGCGGATCGACGCCCTTGAATTTCTCGTAGATCTCGAGAATGCTGCCGAGCTTCCTGGCAAGCACCTCGCGCTTCACGCCCGTGGCCCGCTCGGTCAGATCCAGGTAGACGGCGAACGTGTGCGGGTTGACGCTGTAGCCTTCGGTGCAGACGGCGAAGATCTCGCGCGTCGCGATGTCGCGCGGCACGAGGTTCTTGTAGGTGGGGTAGCGTTCCTCGAGGAAGTACCAGCGGTCGGCTTCCGGAATGTCGTTCGGACGCCGCGTGTCGCCCTTGCGGCGCGGCACCCAGACGCGCCCCGACTCGCCGCGCGCCGCCTCGCTGATCAGCCGGAGCTTGTCGGCCCCGGGAATCGCCGACGGGTGCACCTGCACGAATTCGCCGTTGGCGTAGAGCGCGCCGGCCCGGTACGCGCGGGCGTTGGCGCCGCCCGTGCAGACCATCGACATCGTCGATTTGCCGTAAATCAGGCCCGGGCCGCCCGTCGCCAGGATCACCGCGTCGGCGGGCAGCGCCCGGATTTCGAGGGAGAACATGTCCTGCACGATGCAGCCGCGGCAGACGCCCTGCTCATCGCGCACCGGGCCGAGAAACTCCCAGAACTCATACTTCGTCACGCGCCCCGCGGTCTCCCAGCGGCGCACCTGCTCGTCGAGCGCGTACAGCAGTTGCTGGCCGGTCGAGGCGCCGGCGTACACGGTGCGCTTGTACAACGTCCCCCCGAAGCGGCGCACGTCGAGGTTTCCCTCGTCCGAACGGTTGAACGGCACCCCGAGCCGGTCGCAGAGGTCGACGATCCTCGGCGCCCAGTCGCACATTTCCTTGACGGGCGGCTGGTTGTTCAGGAACTCGCCGCCGTAGACGCTGTCGTCGAGGTGGTTCCACTCGGTGTCGCCCTGGGCCCGCGTGAACTTGTTGACGCAGTTGATGCCGCCCTGCGCGCAGACGCTGTGGCTGCGTTTCACGGGAACCATGCTGACCAGGTCGACCAGGATTTCCTCTTCGGCGAGCTTCATGACGGCTGACAATCCGGCCAGTCCGCCGCCGACGACCACCACGCGTTGCTTGGCCATGCGTTATCTCGTCCGGAAGACCGGCGCGCCGGAAACCAAGAGCGATACCGAGCCCGTTCGGGATTCTATTCCGGCCCGCCACGAACACCGGCGGCATTGTAGCGCGCCGGACGGCGCGCCCGCCAGCACCGGCCGGAGTGGCACACGTCCTGCGAGGCAGGGCCGTGCTACTGAATAGATGGGGTGGCACGCGTCCTGCGAAGCAGGGCCGTGCGGCGCGGGCGAAAGACCACGGCCCGCTGCGCGGACCGTGGCACCCTGCGCTTGTCGCTGCAATGGCCTCCGGGCACCGCCGGGGTGGCACGCGTCCTGCGAAGCAGGGCCGTGGCGCTCGGCACCCGGACTTTGTGCGGGCAGACGCTGGCGCGCGAGCACGCAGCGTGCGATCAGAATGGCGGCAGGCCGGGTGGCAGGAGTTGCTCGTGGATCGCGCGATCGACGCACGCCAGCGATGGGAGCGCTTCTCCGCCGTATGAGGCCACGTCCAATGGGAAG
>CAZVRR010000016.1:0-24874 GCA_964629745.1 uncultured Planctomycetales bacterium
GCGAGCGCGGGACGGTCCACCAGCGTGCGGTAGCGCGCGAAGAACGTCTGCGCCAGCCGGCCGTCGTACCAGTAGTCGTCTTCGGTCAGCTCGTCGTCCGAGATCACGATGCCCAGTTCACGCAGTTGCGTGACCATCTCGCGGGCGGCCGGGTATTGGGCGTACAGCGTGGGCAGGTTGGGGGCCGCGCCGGCGATGCGCTGGATCTGGGCCAGGGCCGCCCCGCGCGCCACTTCGGCGGGCGGCTGCTCCGGCGCGAAGCCGGCGCGGTCGCGCTCCATGCGCTCCATCCGTTCCGCCAGGCTCTCGCTCGTGCGGTAGGGGTATTGCTCGAGTTCCTGCTTCGCGTGCCGCTCGGCCTCGCGGCGCTGGGCAAGCGAGCGGGCGATGGCGGCCAGCGGGTCAGGCTCGCTCTCGCCCACCACGTCCGCGGCCGCCGTGTCCGCCACGTGCTCGCTCAGCACCGCCAGGCGCGGGCCGAAGAGCAGGTGCATGCGCCAGGCCCAGTAGCGCTTGTAGTCCGCGTGGAAGTCGTCGAGCGTTTCGCTCATCTTGTTGTTGTAGATCCACGCGAGCTGCTTGTAGAGGCCCAGGGCGCGCGGGTTCATCGGGATGCCCTGGTCGCGCAGCAGCTTCAGGCCGTTGTACACCCAGTTCCAGCGCTCCTCGGGCGTGAAGGTCGTGACGGAAATGTTCCAGGCCATGTTCCACGACTGGAACGCCCAGACCGACGGAAAGCGCGGCTGGAGATTGCAGATCCACGAGGCCAGCTGCATCGCGTCGTAGTAGCGGCCCTGCTCCTTGAGCGTCTCCGCGCGGATGAACGCGATGTTCACGATCAGGCTGCGGAACGCGCCGAAGGCCTGGACCGCGAACGCGTACTCCGGCGGGGCGTTCCGGACGACTTCCTCCGTGCCGAACGCGTTGAGCTGCTGGCGGCCGGCATTGATGCGCGGCACGCAGCGCCCGGCCAGCAAAAGCAGGCCGGCGGCGGCGAGCAGGGCCACGAACTGGACCAGGCGCGGACGTCTCATCAGCGAATGCTCACGTGGCGGCCTCGGCGATTTCCCGGCGGCGGAAAACCAGCCAGCCGGGCAGGAACAGCAGCACGACACCGTAGCACAGCGTGTGCGCGAGCGATCGCAGCAGGAGCCCGTACGGGATGTACTCGCCGGCGATCAGGTGCTGCGTGCCGTCGTAGTGACCGAAGTCGGGGAACAGCAGCTTCATCGCGGGCACGAGCAGCGTGCGCACCGCCGGCCCGAAGCGGCCGTAGGGATCGATCGACGCGAGCTGGTACTCCATGTTCGCGCCGATCGCCTCGAGCCAGAAGGGCATGCCCAGGCAGATCACGTAGAACGTGAGCACGCAGAAGCACGCCACCGGGAACGAGACGAAGGTGCTGAAGAACAGCGCCACCGCGCTGAGCACGGCCAGCCGGCCCGCCAGGATCAGCACCGTCTTGACGTAGTTCTCCTCGAACGTCCCGATCGTGTAGAGCAGCTCGAGCCAGCGGTCCTGGTCGAAGTAGATCGCGTTGCGCCGGCTGGCGTCGAGCGGGTTGATGACCACCAGCGCCACCTCGCCGTTCTTGATCACGCCCTGCGCGTGGGCCAGGAACTGGTGCCAGTCGTTCGCGTGCTCGCTGGTCGTGAAGATCGAGCCGATGATCGTGTTCGTGGTCGGGTCGGCAAACGCGAAGCTGACCGGCACCATCTCGTCCAGCGTCATCGGGTTGGCCCGGCAACGGTAGCGCACCTGGATGCGCGCCTGCGGATCGCGCGGCGGGATCAGGTTGGCGAACTTGTACGCACGGTACTGCGCCGGGGGCACCATGCGCCATTCCTTGTCCAGCTCCTTGATCCGCTCGGCGACCGCGAAATCCTCGCCCCGCGCAAACAGCCGCCCCTGGCGGGCCTCGCTGCGCACCCATTCGCGCGCCTCGGCCTCCAGCTCCGGCGGGCGCACCGGGCGGGACGCCACGCGCGCCTGCCAGACCACGTCGCGCACCACGGCCTCGTCGCGCGCGAATTCCACCGGGCGGTTCTTGATCAGGCTCGCAAACGCGTAAACGGTGACCGTGCAGAGCACGAGCAGCGCCAGCAGCAGCACGTTGACGCCGACCCACTTGCCCACCAGGACCTGGAAGCGCGAGATCGGCTTCGTCACGACCAGGTGAATGGTCATGCTGCGGATGTCCCCCGTGAGCGTCGCGCACGAGAGGAAGACCGTGGCCAGCCCGAGCAGCAGGCTGACGGCGCCGAGCGAGTACGACAGGAACGTCTGGAGCTGCCCGGCCACCGTTTCGTCGCCGCGGACGGTGAACGGCAGCCGCAGCATGACGAAGCCCAGCACGACCAGGAACACGAGGACGATTCGCATGCGGACGCCCTCGCGCACGGTCAGCCGCGCGATGGCCCAGATGTTCCTCATGGCTTGCGCTCGTCCGGCTCCGACGGCTCCGTCAGGTTGTCGAGCACGCTGCGATCCACGTCGGCCGCCGGGGCCGGCGGCTCCGCGGGACCCGCGGGCGGGGGGGCGGGCCGGACGCCGCGTTCCAGGTCGCGCAGCAGGTCCTGGTCGAGCTGCGCCGCGGCGGGCGCAGGTGCCGCGGGCGCCGGCGGCGCCGGCTCGACCCGCACCAGGCTCTCGATCACGCTGCGGCCCTGCTCCGTTTCGCCGAGAAAGCTGGCGATCTGGCCGGCGGCGGCGGAGCCGGCGGTCTCGACGCGCTGGGCGGTCGCCTCGCGCACGATCCGCAGGAACAGCGTCTCCAGGCGGTCGCGGGCCGGCTCGATCTGCAGCACATGCCCGTTGCGGGCGGCGATGAACTCGCGCACCGCGGCGGCCGCCTGCGGGCTGAGGTTTTCCACCACGAGTTGCAGGCGGTCGTGCTGGCTGAGGACCTCGTCCATGTGCCCGGTCACGCGCGCCCGCCCGCCGTAGAGGATCGTCATGCGGTCGCAGACTTCCTCGACGTCGGCCAGCAGGTGGCTGGAGAGCAGGATGGTTTTGCGGTGCTGGCGGCCCATCTGGACGATGATGTCTTTCACGAGCTTGGCGCCGATCGGGTCGAGGCCGCTCGTCGGCTCATCGAGGATCAGCAGGTCGGGGTCGTTGATCAGGGCCTGTGCCAGGCCGATGCGGCGGGCCATGCCCTTGGAATACTCGCCGACCGGCCGGCGCGCCGCCGAGCGCAGGCCGACCATTTCGAGCAGTTCGTCGGTGCGCCGCCGGCGTTCGCGGCGCGGCAGGCGGAACAGCGTGCCGTAGTAATCGAGCGTTTCGCGCGCGTTGAGGAAGCGATAGAGGTACGACTCCTCGGGCAGGTAGCCGATGCGGCGCTTGACCGCGACGTCGTCGGCGGGACGGCCGAAGACCGACACGGCGCCGCGCGTGGGGCGCAGCAGGCCGAGGATCATCTTGATCGTGGTGCTCTTGCCCGAGCCGTTCGGGCCGAGCAGGCCGAAGATCTCGCCCGGCTGGACGGCCAGGTCGAGGCCGTTGACGGCCTGGACCCGCGCGCGGTGCCAGAAGTCGCGGAAGACCTTGCTCAGGCCGATGGCCGTGATCACGGGTTGGTTGTTCATGGCCTCTCGCCGCCGCCCGGGTGCGCCTAGCGGTTCGTGTCCTCGATCTGCTGGCGCAGCCGGCCGGTCTCGGCCGCCCGCGCCTTCTGCGGGTCGCGGTTGACGATGATTTCGATCACGTCGCCCGCGGGCACCCAGAACACCTCATTCTGGAGGCTGCTCAGCACCGCGTCACGCATCTCGGTCCACAATTTGACGCGCGTCTGGAGGGGGTACGAGCGGTACTCGCGCAGCCGGTTCGTGAACTCGTGCCACTCCCGCTCCAGCTCCTCGCGGATGCCGTTGGCCTGGGCCTCCGCCTCGCGCAGCCGGACCGCCACCAGGCCCTGGGCGGTCTCCAGCAGCGCGTCGATCTCGTCGCGCAGCGCCTCGAGCCGCGCCGCCTCGGCCTCGACCACCTGCGCCGCGCCGTAGCGGTTGATCGCGTCGAGCAGCACGACGTGCTGCGGGCCGGCCGCCTGGTTCAGGATTTCCGTCGCCTTCTGCCGGGCCGCGTCCTCCTGCCGCTTGCGCTCCTGCTCGGCCCGCGTCACCTCGTCGAACGCCGCGGCGACCTGCGGCGGCACGATCGTGTTCGCGTTCACCTTGACGATCGTGATCCCGGCCTGCAGTTCGTCGAGTTCCTCCTGCAGCCGGCGCTTGACGTCCTCGGCGACCACGTCGCGCTTGGTGCGCGTGACTTCCTCGACCTTGCGGTAGGCCACCTCGCGGACGACGGCGCTTTCGAGCAGCCGCTGGATGATGGGTTCGGCCTGCTCCCACTTCTCGCCGACATTGGCCACGAACTGCGAGGCTCTGGTGATCTTGAACTCGGCACTCCACAGCCCGTGCGAGAGGTTCTTGTCGCCCGTGAGCATCGCCCCATCGCGACCGGGCTTGAGCGTCCTGCCGGTCGCCCGCACCGTGGCGATGTCTGTCTTGTTCGCGATGTCCTCGTCGCTGCGGTGGAACAGGAACGCAGCCGTATCGACGCTGTGATTGAGGCCGTCGAGCTTGATCTTCTCGTCGATCGGATCGGGCCAGGCCCAGACCCAGCCTTCGCCGAACACGGGCGTGCCGGCCAGGGGGCTGGCCGGGTCATTGTTCATGAGCAGCCGGCCCATGCGCACGATCACGCCCTGGTTGCCGGGCTCGATCGTGAAGATGCCCGACAGCAGGTACAGAAAGACGAGCACGATCATGACCAGCCGCAGGACCGCGAAGCTCGAGCGCAGCGCGGTGACGAGCGAGAGCTGGGCGGGATCGCTGGGCGGCGGGGTGGGGGGCCGCATGCCGCCCGGGGCCTGGTGTTCGTGAGCGTCCATCGCGGCGTCCTCCTGTTACGGCTGCCCCGGGGCGGCCTCGAGCGGCGCGCCGGGCAGACGCGGGATTTCGAGCGCCGGCTGGCGCGGCGCGTCCTCTCCGGCCGGGAGCTGCGGGGCGTCGAAGAACCGGAACAGCTCGGAGCGGCTGTCGAGGAAGATCGTGCTGCGCTCCTTGAGCGCCACCTTCAACGCGTCCAGCCAGCGGAGCCACTCGAAGAACTCCACGTCCTCGGCCTCGATCTGCGTCAGGATGTTGATGCTCGCCGCCACGCCGGTCGCCCGGATCTCCTCGGCCTTCTTGTTCGCGAAGGCGAGGATCTGGTCCCGGGCCGACTCGGCCTGCGAGGTGATCGTCTGCGCCCGCGACTTGCCTTCCTCGCGGAAGCGGGCCGCCTCGCGCTGGCGCTCGGCGCTCATCTGCGCGAACACGCTCTGCGTCGTCTCCTCCGGCAGGCTGATGCGGCGCATGTCGACCTTGACCAGCTCGATGCCGAAGTCCTGCTTGACCGCCTGCTGCAGCGACGGCTCCCCGGGGCTGGGCGGCTCGGTCAGCATGTTCCGCTCGACGCGGGCGTAGCTCTCCGCGATCAGGTCCTCGTTGGGATTCACGAACGCGGACAGCGTCTCGTTGCCGATCACGGCGGCCCGGCGCTGGTTGATGCGGGCCCGCAGCAGCTCCTCGGCCCTGGGCACCGTCGCGACCGCGACGTGGAACTTCTGCGGGTCGGCGATGCGCCAGAACGCGTAGTTGCCGATGATGATGTTCTTGCCGTCGCGCGTCTTGATCTCGCTTTCGACGGTGTCGAGCGTGTGCAGGCGCGTTTCGTATTTCTGGATCGTCTCGAACGGCCACGGCTGCTTGAAATACCAGCCGGGCGTGCTCTCCACCGCTTCGACACGCCCGAACTTGATGCGCAGCGCCGTCTCCGAGAAGCGCACGGTGAACGAGATCATGTAGATCACGAGCACCGCGATCAGGCAGGCCGCGCCGGCCACGGAGGGAAGGGGAAAGCGCTTCATGACTGCTCCTCAGCCGCCCGCCCGCGGGCGGGACTCCGGCTACGTCTACTCCACGTTGGCACGGGTCGGCAGATCCGTGTCGGCGACCCCGGCCTGCTCTTCCGCCTGGTAGCGGATGCGCACCTGGCGGTCGCCCGGCTCGAAGGCCAGGAAGTACTTGCGCGTGCCGCGGATCCCGTTCACCAGGATCTCGAGGTATTCGCGGACGCGGTAGACCCGCGGCGCCGCCCGGTAGCCCTCGCGCTCGCCGCGGACCCGCGCCAGCTCCTTCGCGGCGTCCATCTCGATCGTCCAGCGTCCGGCCTGCGCCTGCGCCAGCAGGGCGGCCGCCTGGCCCTGGAGGCCGGGCAGCAGCTCCTCGATCCGCCGGTTCCAGAACTGCAGCGCCGCACGCGCCTGCGCATGGGTGAAGGCCGCCTCGCGGACCGGCTCTGCCAGAGCCGCGCTCGGCCCGCGCAGCGGCGCACTGACCTGCTCCAGCGCCGCCTCGGCCGCCCGCAGCCCGGCCTCCTCCTGGGCCACGCGCTCCGCGGCCGCCGCCAGCTCCGCCCGCGTGCGACCCAGGCCCAGCTCCTCTTCCTGCGTCAATTGCAGCGCGGCGTAGCGGGCTTGCTCCAGGCGCCAACGGGCCGCGGTCACGTCGGTGAACTGCGGTTCCAGCGCGGCGAGCCGCTCCTGGAAGGCCGCCACCTGCGCCGAGGCGGCGCTGTTCAGCACGGCCGCCGCACTGTCCCGCGCGAGGGCGCTGGGCGTGATGTGGGCGATGGCCTGCGCCAGGCTCTGGGCCCGGTCGCGATCGCCGGCGGCCGCCGAGAGAATCTGGTCTTCCTTGACCTGCGCCTCGCGAATCGCGGCGAGCTTCTCCTGTTCGGCGCCGACGACCTTGCGGAACTCCTGGGCCACCGTCGTTTCGGGGTGCACGTTCTGCACGCCGATGTAGACGATTTCCAGGCCCAGCCCCAGGTCCGCGACGCGCCGCGCCAGGCGGGCCCGGATCTCGGCGCCCGCGGCCCCGTACTTGTCACCCAGCAGGGCGAAGATGTCGTGGGCGGCGTTGAAGCGCACCACTTCCTCCCACGCCAGGTCGCGCAGCGCCTCGTGCGGCTGCACCGAGGTCGTCACGAAGTCGATCAGCCGGGCGCCACTGCTGGCCGCGCTGCCGCCGGGCGGCGCGATGCGGTACTGCACGACCACGTCCATGCGCACGAGGTTGACCGGCCAGGCCTGGCCCGTCTGCCCCAATTCCGCGAGCAGCGCCGGACGCGGCGCCTCGCCGGCGGTGCTGCCCGGCACGGGAATCAGGAAATTGAAGTGCTTCTGCCCCCAGTGGCGCTCATCGGTCCACAGCGCCGCGCCGGCGTTTTCCTTGATTTCCTCTTCCGCCGGGGCCGCATCAAACTGCTCGAAGCCGATGTTGATCTGGTAGAGGCGGCCGGTGTCGTAGATGTCCGCCGTCTCGATCGGGCGCGGCCATTTCCAGTGCAGCCCGGGGCCGAGCGGCTGCTCGACGTTGCGCAATTCGCCCCAGCGTGCGATCAGCGCGTGCTGCCCCGGCTGCACCACGACGATCCCGTCCAGCAGCCACAGGATCAGCACGCCGGCGCCCAGCAGCGGTACGAACCAGCGTTGCAGCAACTGGTAGAACCAGGTCTGCGAGACCTCGAAGCCGAACTGGTAGTTCATCGCCTCGGCGATGGTGGAAGCGATGCCGCCCGGCTCGGAGAGCAGCCCCAGCAGCCGGCTGTCGAAAGCGGCGCGCGGCTCGGTTTCCGGGGCGCGCGGGCGGTAGATCTCCAGGATGAACGCGAACAGGGTCTCGACGGACAGCACGACCAGCAGCCCGCACAGCACGTAGGCCACGACGTGCTCGAACGTGTCGACCCGCTGGTTGGTGTACAGGAACGTGCCGAGGGCCGCGATCACCACCAGCGCCGCCAGGGCGTGCCCCAGCATGTAGGAGCCGCACGCCCGCAGCAGTTGCCACTCGGGCACCCGCCCCATGCCGGAGGCGTAGCGCGAATACAGGAACAGCAGCAGCATGACCGCGGCCAGCAGGATCATCGCCAGCGGGACCTGCACCGGCTGCGGCCAGCTCTCGCTTTTCATCTGCGGCAGCCGCAGCCACAGCCCGATGCCCAGCCCGGCCAGCAGCAGCGCGTGGAGCAGCCCGAAGCCCGGCAAGAGCCAGCGCTGCATCCATCGCAGGCGCGCCTCGGCCACGCGGAAGCCCAGCGGCCCGCGACCCTGCTCGTCGAAAATCCCCTCGCCGGCCCCCACGGCGCGCTTCTCGCGCCGCAGCTCTTCCAGGTCCAGGGCCTCCAGGGCCGTGAGCTCGCGCTGCCGGAACATCAGCACCGCCGCGAACCACAGCGGCACACCGGTGCCCAGGTACCACGCCAGGACGTGCATGGCCTCGGACTGGACCACCCGCGAAAGGAACAGGACGCCGACGAAAACGACGGCCTGCAGCGTGAGGCCCAGGAGGCTGGCGCGCCTGCTGCGCGTGTGCGTGGTTTCGGTCACATCTCACCTCGTGCCGTTCTCAGCCGCGGGCGCGAACTCGCCGCGCCCGCATGCGTAGCACTGCGGGGCCGACTGCCCCCGGCGCTTGTCCGGGCGCAGGGGCCCAACAATAATGCACGGGCGGTTTCGGCGTCCGGGTTGCGGCACGCCGGGGCCACCGGGAGTCGCGAAGCCCCATGCAGAAACTCGTGGCCATCACCGCCAACACGTTCGTGGAAACGACGCGCCAGCCCATCTTCAGCATTCTCATGTGGGTGGGCGTGCTGTGGGTCGGGTTTCTCAGCCCCGCCCTGGCCGGCTTCACGCTCGAAGCCGACAACGACCGGAAAGTCATGATCGACGTGAGCCTGGCCACGCTCCTGCTGTACGGCCTGCTCACGAGCGTGTTCAGCGCCAGCGGCGTCATCACGCGCGAAATCGAGAGCCACACCGTGCTGACCGTCGTGTCCAAGCCGGTCAGCCGGCCGGTCTTCCTGCTCGGCAAGTACCTGGGCGTGAGCGGCGCCGTGCTGGTGGGCTACTACGTGCTCACGCTCGTGCTGTTCCTCACCGTCCGCCACGGCACCATGGAAACAGCCAGCGACCGCTTCGATCGCCCCGTCCTCGTGTTCGGACTGGGGGCCGTGGCCCTCAGCCTGCTCGCGGCAACCTTCGCCAACTACGTCTACGGCGCCCACTTCACCACCACGCTGCTCGCCTGGGCCGTCCCGCTGCTCAGCCTCGCGCTGCTGCTGGTCCTGCTGATCAGCCCCCAGTGGCAGGTGCAGGCGCTCAACACCGACTTTCACGACAACCAACTGCTCTACGCGGCGCTCACGACCTTCTGCGGCGTGCTCGTGCTGACGGCGCTGGCCGTCACGCTCGCGACGCGCTTCAGCCTCGTGCTGACGCTGATGCTCTGCGGCGGCGGATACCTGCTCGGCCTGCTGTCGGACCACTTTTTCGGGCGAGCCGTGAGTGAAGGACCGCTGTACCGGCTGCTCTACGGGCTGGTGCCGAACTTCCAATTCTTCTGGCTGGGCGACCCGCTGACCCAGGAGATTCAGATTCCGTGGTCGCAGGTCGTGGCCGTCGCGGGCTACGCCGGCCTCTTCTCGCTGGCCCTGCTGGCGCTGGGGGTGGCCCTGTTCGAGACGCGCGAGGTCGGCTGAACCGCGCAGCGCCTCGCCGCGCCGGCGCGCCGCACGCGCTGCGCCGGATCCACGTTCCACCTTGCTTGCCGTCATGCGTCTCACCGCGCCCCAGTCGCTCAGCTCACCGGCTGTAGAGACACGCGCCCGATCGGTTCCTCGCTCTCCACCCGCGCCGGCGGCCGGTGCGCCTCGAGGTGTTCGCCGTAGCGCACCAGCCGGGCGCTGTTGAATACCACGATGGCTGACGAGAGCAGGTGCAGGAAGGCGGCCAGCATCGGGCCGACCAGCTTGTAGATGATCGCGATCTCGGCCACGAGGATGAACGTGATGCCGAAGATCAGGTTCTGCCAGATGACATTCGTCGCCTCGCGCGACAGGCTGACCAGGAACGGCAGGCGGCGCAGGTCGCTGCTCATCAGCGCCACGCCGGCGCTGTTCATCGCGATGTCGCTGCCCGCCGCGCCCATGGCCAGGCCGAGATTGCCGGCGGCCAGCGCGGGCGCGTCGTTCACGCCGTCGCCCACGACCGCCACCGTGTGGCCCTTCCCCTTCAGCGCGCTGACGAGTTCCAGCTTGTCCTGCGGCAGAACCTCGGCCTGCACGTCGGAGCAGCCCATTTCCTGCGCGACGCGCCGCGCGACCGACCAGCGGTCGCCCGTTACCATGATGAGCTGCCGGATGCCGAGCTGGCGCAACTCGTCGAGCGCCTGGCGCGCTTCCGGACGGGTCCGGTCCTCCAGCCCGATCCAGCCCAGGCACACCCCGCCGCGCACGACGTACAGCACGCTCAGGCCCTCGGGCTCCTGGTACTTCTCGCCCGTCATCTCGGTCAGGTTCGCCCCGAGCTCCTGGACCCAGGCGCGGCGTCCGACCAGCACCTCGAGCGCCCCGATGCGGGCGCGGACGCCCTTGCCCGCGACCTCCTGGAACTCCGAAGCCGTCTCGAACGTGACGCGGGCCTTCTGGGCGACAGCGGCGATGGCGCGGGCCACCGGGTGCTTGCTGAACTGCTCAACCGAGGCCGCCGTGCGGAGCAGTTCCGCCGGGTCAATCCCGGGCGCGGGAGTGAGGCGCGTCACCGCCAGCTCGCCGGTCGTGAGCGTCCCCGTCTTGTCGAATACGACCGCCGTCAGCTTGCGGGCCCACTCCAGGTTGCTGACGTCCTTGATGTAGATGCCCAGGCGGGCGGCGGCGGAGAGGGCGGCGACCACCGCGGTCGGCGTCGCCAGGATCAGGGCGCACGGGCAGGCGATCACCAGCAGCGAGATGGTGACCGTCATGTCGCGCGTGAAGAACCACACCACCCCGGCCAGCATGAGCGTGACGGGCGTGTACCACGCCGCGTACTGGTCGATCATGCGCATCAGCGGGATCTTGGTGCGCTCGGCTTCGAGGATCAGGTCCTGCACCCGCCCCAGCGTGGTGTCGTGCCCGACCTTGGTCACGCGGATCTGTAGCGCGCCGGTCAGGTTGCTCGTGCCGCCGAAGACGTCGGAGCCGGCGGCCTTTTCGACCGGCAGCGACTCGCCCGTGATGTTTGCTTCATTGATCGTCGCGTTGCCGGAGAGAATCTCGCCGTCGGCGGGGATGTTGTCGCCGGGGCGCACCAGCACGACGTCGCCGGGCCGCAGGGCATGGGCCTCGACGACCTCCTCGCCGCCGCCGGCCAGGAGCCGGCGGGCCTTGGTGGGGGTGAGGCGGATCAGGCCCTGGATCGCGGCCCGGGCGCCGAGGGCGGTGCGCGTCTCGATCAGGTTGCTGACGAGCAGGAAGAACGCGACCACGCCGGCGGTCTGGTAGTCGCTGATGGCCATGGCGGCCAGGATCGCCAGTGCCACCAGCTCGTCCATGTGCATGTGGCCGCTGGCGAGGCAGCGGGCGGCGTGGTACCAGAGCGGGGCGGCGAGCAGGATCGCACCGATCCCGGCCAGCAGGCCGGAATAGGGGTTTTCCGAGGCCGGCATGCCGGGAGCCGGCTCCGCGGCAAAGACCCACTCGGCGACGAAGGACATCAGGACCAGAACACCGCCCATCAGCGTGGCGATGAGCTTGGCCGTCGCGCGTCCCGTCTGCGACTTCACGGAAAGATGGTCATGTACCATGGATCACCGCTAGGCAGCCGCGTTGCTGCGTCGGACAGGAAAATCGCCACCCGGGGCGGGGGAGGACCGCCGGCCGCAGAGCGCGAAACTGGCAAGACTCGGGAATGTAAGCACCTGCCGGGTTCTGTCAACCGCCCGCCACAGCCAGAGGGCGCCGCGTATCGATGAACTGTACGTCAGGTCGCGGGGCAAGTTCGCGATTTTTATGAGCCAGGGCGGCATCGCTGGCCGACCCTGCTCGAAGCGGGTGATGGCACCGCAGACCGCGGCTGGGCGCGCTCCCGGCTACGTGCGACGGAACTCGGCGGACGCATCCCGGGCGTCGCGCGGTGCCGGTGCACTAGGCGGGCTTCGGAGCTTCCTCGGTTCCGGCGGCCGCCGCGTCCTTCGGGGTCTTCTTCTTGCCGGCGGAGGCTTTCCGGTGCGAAACCTTGGGCAGTCCGATCGGACTCATGTCATCCGAAAACCGTTCCTGGGCAATCAGCGCGGCGACGCGCTCGGCGCGGGACAGGACGTTCCTGTGGCGCTCGAGCGAGCTTTTCAGACGTAGCGAGCGATCCAGCGACATCGGGCTCTCCGGTTACAAGCCCCGCAAGAATATCACACTCGCGGCGCTTCGGCAACAGGCTGCTCGCGCCCCCGGCCGGACCGCCGCGATTACCGGGCCCGGCTTATTTTTCCAGGAGATTCGGGCCGCGCCCCCCGGCCGGATTTGCCCCAGCTGGCCTCCGTTTCTCATTCTTCCGGTGCGGAAGCGCTGCGCGCATCCGCAGGAGCGTGCCATGCGTTCTCAGAATGGACTTGCCGAGGCGCCCCGCGCGTTCATCCGGGAGGAGGATGGTCCGACCGCAGTCGAGTACGCTGTCATGTTGGGCCTGGTGATGGCCGTCGTGATGGTCGCGGTGACCACGCTGGGGCAGCAGGTGAACGGCCTCTTCGCCAGCGTAGCAGCCGTCTTTCCGTAGACGGCGGGGGCGCATAAAAAAACCGGCCCGTCCCGAGCCTGGCTCGGGGCGGGCCAGCCGGTGCTCCTCGGGTTCAGGCTCGTGGGTGCGCGTCGTCGTACGTCTTGCGCACCGTCTCACCGCTCAAGTGCGTGTAGATCTGGGTCGTGCTCAGGCTCTGGTGACCGAGCATCTCCTGCACGCTGCGCAGGTCGGCGCCGCGCTGGAGCATGTGCGACGCGAAACTGTGCCGCAGGGTGTGCGGGCTGACGGACAGGTCCAGGCCGGCTTCGAGCAGGTACTTGTCCAGCTTGCGCCGCACGCTGCGCGTGCTGAGGCGCTGCCCATGCTTGTTGATGAACAGCGCATCGGAGTCAAAGTTCACGCTGCGGACGTCGCTGCGCCGCAGGTCGAGAAAATGCAGGATTGACTGCACCGCGCCGGGGCCGAGCGGAATCATGCGCTGTTTCTTGCCCTTGCCGCGCACGCGGATCACGCTGCTGGCCAGGTCCACGTCTGTCACGTTCAGCGCCACGAGTTCGCTCACGCGCAGCCCGGTCGAGTAGAGGGTCTCCAGCATCGCGCGGTCGCGCGCGCCGAGCAGCGTGGTCGTGTCAGGGTTCGCCAGCAGCTTCTCGATCTGCTCGATCTCGAGGCACTTGGGCAGCCGCTTGTCCTGCTTGGGCGTGCGGATCGGCGTGACGGGGTTGCTCGTCAGGTAGCCGCGCCGAACCAGGAACTTGTAGAAGCTCCGCAGCGTCGCCAGCTTGCGCGCGACGGTGCTCTTGCAGTAGTTCTTGTCCCGCAACTCCGCCAGGAACGAGCGGACGCGCTCCGTGTCCACGTCGAGCAGCCGCCGATTCAACTCCTCCGGCGCCAGGACGGCCGGGGCCGCCGCCTCGCGCGGCGTGCCGTTGTGCTCCTCCGTCCGCGCCATCAGCACGCCGCCCGCCAGATACTGACAGAACTGCTGCAGGTCGGCGGTGTAGCACTTGGAGGTGTGCGGCGAGAAATGCCGCTCGGCACGCAGGTAGTTGATGAACTGCTGGATCAGGTTGGATTGCTCTTCCATAGTTGCGCCACCGCTTCCGGCGAGAGACTTCGGCTGCCAGGACGAATTCGTCAGGTCATTGCTCATCGCGATTGCCTCATGAGGTCAATCGAAGGTCGGCTCAGCCGTCCCGCGCGGGTGAGGCCCAGGCCCAAGCTTGCGGCGTCCGACCAGTCGAGAGAGCTCTGCGGGTCGGCCGCCGCATGCACCAGCGCGAGCAACACGTCCGCCTCGCGGCCGGCGGGGTAGCGGAAGACGTACCGCTCCCGGCCTTTTCTCAGCGTCAGGCACCGGGCTGGTTGCGTCATCGCGAAACCTCGTTCGGCTGGCTGATGCTCGCGGAAGAAGTCAGAGCTACCATCGACCTGATCAGGGACCAGGAACAGTAGCGGACGTAGAGTTCCTGCGACTTGAGCACCTTCCGCCACTCGTATGGGCTGTCGTGTTCCTCGTGATGGTCCGCATAAGCGCGGACTTCGTCGGTAATCTCTTCGCGTGAGGCGTCGAACACCCGCTGAATCTGCCAGCGCGGCGATACCGGGCTGCCGCCGGGGTGCTGTTGTGGCGACGCGGATGGGTTGGCGGGCGCAGCGGATGACGCCGCGGCAGGAGCCGCGTCATACCACTGCATGATAAGTCCTATAATCGGAGGGTCGTACGGTCGGTACTCAGTGACCGCAGTGACGATCGCGGCGTCGGCACCCAGCTCGTGAGCCAAGGCGGCCGCCTCCTGGCCGGTCTGAACGTATGGCTTGCCGTGGCGGGCGAGGGCGGCCAGCGTCAGGTTCACCGGCACCACGTTCGCCCGGTGGGACGCCGCGAACTCCGACGCCACCACATCCGTAAACTTGAGCGTGTCGAAGTCATTGGAGCCGCTGAGGTTCAACACGGGAGCGACGACCAGGACGCCTACGGGAATTGGCGGGGTGGCCGGCTGCGGCTGGACCCTGTTCGCGGGCCAATGACAGCCCGGTAGCGCAAGGCACAAGAGCGTAAGTGCTCCTATGCCGCACGCGGCAGCTCTCCGGCGTACGCGCTGCTCCATCCCAGCCACGTCCCGCTTCGCACCGTGTCTCGCCCGGCACCACATTGTAGGCACGGTTCGTCTGTCCTGTAATACCTGCGGAAAACCGCGCACGAAATTATCATTACAGACAAGTCGTGGCGCAATTGGCGATTCCCTTGCGCCACCGGCAGAGTTATCGGCACAGGCCCCAGGGAAGTTGACGGGCGGCGGTCTGGTCGCGCCAGAACTGCCTTTGAGAAACAAGTCGCCCGATCGGGCGTCATTTTGGGAAGGGCGGTTCCGCCAGCGACGGGCCCGCGCGGTGCAGTGCATCTCGCACGATCGAGCGTGTCAGCACTTCGGGCAGCACGCTCACGTCGTCCGGCCGGTGCGCCGGAACCACGATATTCAGCGGCACTCCATTGCGCCCGTGGGCCAGCAGTTCTTTCTGGATGCGCGGATCGAATTGCGTGAAGTCGGCCTTCACGGGGTAGATCCCAAGCCGCTTGAACTCACCGGCGATGTCCTCCGTTTCCAGCACCAGCTTCTTGTTCGCCTGGCAGGTGAGGCACCAGGTCGCCGTGTAGTCCACGTAAACCGTGTAGCCCTCCGCGGCCAGGCGCTGCGCGATCCCCGGCTCCCATGGCTGCCAGGCGATTCGCGAGGTGTGCTCGGAGAAGACGCGGAAGCTGGCCCAGGCTCCGCCCGCGGTCAACAGGATGGCGGTGAGCCACAGTCGCGCCCAGCGGCCCGTCGAGTCCATCAAGGTGATGCGGCCAATGACCCAGCACCCCAGCGCGACCGCCGTGAGCAGGCCGAGGGCGGCCAGCAGCTTGTTCGTGTCGACCATCGTCGCCAGGATCGATAGCAGCCACAGCACCACCACGACCAGGATGAAGCCGACGATCTGCTTGAACGTCACCATCCACGGTCCCGGTTTGGGGAGGTAGCGCAGCCAGCCGGGAAACGCAGTGAGCAGCAGGTATGGCAGCGCCAGCCCGACGCCGACCAGCATGATCCCCGCGCCGGCGATGAAGGGGTTCGGCAGGCGCGTCAGTGCGCCGATCGCCGAACCGAGGAATGGAGCCACGCACGGCGTTGCGAGGAGTGTGGCCAGCACGCCGTTGAGAAATGCGCCGCTGTACCCCTCGCGCGTCGCCGCCTCACCCGCGGCGCTCATCGCGGCGCCGGGCAGGTTGATCTCGTACACACCCAGCAGGCTCAGCGCGAACGCAAACACGACCGCCGTCAGTCCGATCAGGAACCCGGGCCGCTGCATCAAGCCGCCCCAGGCGAGGCCGGCGTACACCATCAGGATCGCCAGCACGAGAAAGCTCGCCAGGATCCCCACCGTGTACATCAGCCCCATGCGAAAGATCCGCCCGCGATCGTCGTGCGCCTGCTGCACGAACCCGAACACCTTCAGCGAGATCACGGGCAGCACGCACGGCATGATGTTCAGGATCACGCCGCCGATGAAAGCCCCGAGCAGGATCGCGAGCAGGCCGGGTTGCGCCGGTCCACCCGCTGCGCCGCTCGTCGACACCTCTGCGCCCTGCGTGGTCGGAGCGGCGATCGGCTCGGCGGCGCTCGCCAGCCTGGCGAGGATCGGGTCTTCGCTGCGCACTGCGGTTTCGCCGGCGGCGACGACATCGAACGTAACCGACGCCTCGGCCATCGCGGGCGGGAAGCAAGTGCCGGCGTCATTGCACGCCTGGTACTGCAACAGCGCGCGGAGCTTCACAGGACCGGTTTTGAACTGGGTATCGATGACTTCAAACGGAACCTGGATCAGGAATTCGCCGGATTGTTCACGCACGCGCCCCACGCCCGGGAGGGTTCGTGCCTTGGCGCGCGGCCAGACCTGCGGGCCGAGCTTGATCCCCGCGATGGGTTCGAGGAACAGCCGGGCCGGGATCATTCCCTCCAGCCCCGGCTCGCGATCCTGGATGTGATGTCCCGGTTTCACGCGGATCGCCGCCACGATCGTGGCCGTGCCGCCCACCGGCACGCGCGTGTGCGACACGAGCAGGCGGCTGCCTTCGAGGTATTCGGCCCGCTCCAGCGCCGGGGGCAACGCGGACCGGGCTTCCTCGAACAGCCGTGCGTTCGCCGGTGCGGGCGCGGCGGGGCTGATCGTGACGGACAGCTCGGGTTCCGCCGCTGCGGGAACGCAGAGCTTCTTGCAGGCCAAGGCGCGCACGCGCGCGACGATCTTGCCCGAGCCCGGCGCAGCGGTCGCATCTACATGCACGGGGGCCAGCACGACGGTCCGGCCCTCGAGCGCGAGGTACTCCTGCGTCAGTCCCTCGGCGCTCTCGCGGCCGAGGATCGGCTGTGGAAAGCGCGCTGCGCCGACGCTGACTCCCGGCGGCGCTTCGAACTCGATCGTGGTCGGAAGTCCGGTGTCGATCGTGATAGGGTGATAGATGTGCCAGCCGCTGGCCACGGTCAGCTCGACCGCCAGCTCGGCGTCACTGCCCGGTTGCAGCGTTTCGTGGGACAGGTACAGGCGCGCCTGGAAGCCGGCGTCCATCTCGGCGGGGGCTGGCGGCTGGACCACAAACAGCAGCAGCGCGATCGACAACAGGCTCATCAATGGCCTCCCTCGCGGTCGACCCGACAGGTCGGTCGCGAGCATCCTACGGACGGTACAACCGGGCGGGAAGCAGCCTATTCCGACCCGCGGGAAGTCGAAACGCAGCGCCTGCGGCGCCCAGGCGGCGGGGATTCGAGCAACTCCCGTGCGTGCCGGAAGATAGCATCGAGCATTGGTTCGGTCAGCCGTCCGGTAAAGGTGTTCTGCTGGCTGGGGTGATAGGAAGCCAACAGGATTCGACGATCATCCAGGGTGTGCTCGACGCCATGCGAGAAGGGGGGCACGCTGACGCACAGTGCGCGCCGCAGCTCGGTCCACGCCAAGCCACCCAGCGCGACCGCGACACGCCAGGGAAGCGACTCCAGGGTTTCTGCGAAGTAGTCATGGCACGCGCGGATCTCGGCCGGGGTCGGCTTGTTGTCGGGCGGCGCGCAATGGCACACCGCCGTGATCAGCGCGTTGCGCAGCTCCAGGCCGTCGGCGCAGTGTTCCGACGTGTGCTGGTTGGCGAACCCCGCGCGGTGCAGGGCGCGGAACAGCCAGTCGCCGCTACGGTCGCCGGTGAACATGCGCCCCGTGCGGTTGGCCCCGTGGGCTCCGGGCGCCAGCCCGACGATCAGGAGCCGGCCGCGCGGATCTCCGAAGTTCGGCACGGGTCGTCCCCAGTACTCCTGGTCGCGATACGCAGCGCGTTTCTCGCGCGCTACGGCGGCGCAGTGCGCGCGCAGGCGCGGGCAGTGCGAGCAGGCGACGACGGTGCGGGCGTGGTGGGAGAGCCAGGAACGCATGGGCGAATTGAAACGTGGCCGGGGGCAGGGGGGAAGTGCGAAGGTGATAAGGTGAAAAAGTGAAAAAGTGATAAGCGCTGGTTATGCGCTTATCACCTTTTCACCTTATCACCTTATCTACGCTCCTTCCGGCACCACTCCCGGAGTTGCCATCGTCGCTTCCGGCTCGTCCGCCAGCGACCAGCCGGTCTTGAGGCCCAGCACGAACCAGCCCAGCGCCAGCACGCCGACGGCGAAGATCGTGTCGCCGACGACTCGCAGCCAGCGCAAAGTGTCCATCAGCGGCGTCTGGAGGAACTCCGCCGAGCGCGCGTACCACATGCCGTGCTCCACGCTGGCCCAGGTCTGGAGCAGGCCCACCGGCAGCACGCTGATCAGGACCATCAGCGCCAGGCCGATGTTGATCGACCAGAACGCAAAGGCGACGGTTCCGGTCTTCCACTTGTTGTGCAGCGTCAGGCCCTTCAGGCAGAACAGCATCAGCCCCATGCCGAGCATGCCATACACGCCGAAGAGCGCAGTGTGACCGTGGACCGGCGTGGTATTCAGGCCCTGCATGTAGTACAGGGCGATGGGCGGGTTGATCAGGAAGCCGAACAGCCCGGCGCCCACGAGGTTCCAGAACGCCACCGCGACGAAGAAGTAGATCGGCCAGCGATAGGCGGCGATCCACGGCTGGGCGCGGCTGAGCGTGAGGTTCTCGTAGGCCTCGAACCCGACGAGCACCAGCGGAACGACTTCCAGCGCGCTGAAAGTCGCGCCCAGGGCGAGCACGGCGATCGGCGTACCCGTGAAGTACAGGTGGTGGAAGGTGCCGATGATCCCGCCCGACAGGAAGATCACCGTCGAGAACAGCACGGCCGCAGTCGCGGTCGCGGCGCGCAACAGGCCCATGCGCGTGAAGAGGAACGCGATCGCGACCGTGGCGAAGACCTCGAAGAACCCTTCGACCCACAGGTGCACGACCCACCAGCGCCAGTACTCGGCGATCGCGAGGTTGGTCTGCCGGCCCCACATCAGCCCCGCGCCGTAGAAGGCCGCGATCGCCACGGACGAAAGGAAGAACAGCCCGAGCATCCCGCGGTTCTCGCTCGGCCGGCGCAGCGCGGGCCACATCGCCCGTGCCATCAGGAACAGCCAGATGATGAGGCCGGCGAACAGGAAGATCTGCCAGAAGCGCCCGAGATCCACGTACTCGTAGCCCTGGTGACCGAACCAGAAGTTCGCCGTCAGTCCGAGCCGCTGCTGCACGCCGAGCCACTGCCCGAACATCGAGCCCGCGACAATGACCAGCAGGCACACGAAGAGCACGTTGACGCCCAGGCGCTGCCCGCGCGGCTCGTAACCGGAGACCGCCGGCGCGATGAACAACCCGGTGGCGAGCCAGGCCGTCGCGATCCAGAAGATGCCGAGCTGCGTGTGCCAGGTGCGCGTGACGGCGTACGGCAGCCAGTCCGACAGCGGCAGGCCGTAGAAGCCGTCGCCTTCCACCCCGTAGTGCGCGGTCACCGCGCCGAGGCCCACCTGGAGCACGATCAGGGCGGCGACCACCCAGAAGTACTTCAGCGTCGCGCGCATCGACGGCGTCGGGCTCAACGCCAGCAGGGGGTCACGGCTGGGCACGACATGCTCGAGCGGCTCGTGCCGTTTCTGGACGGCGAAGTACCAGGCGAGAGCCGCGATGCCGGCCAGCAGCAGCACGAAACTGATCACCGACCAGACCACGATAGGCCCGGTGGGGCGGTTGCCGATGAGGCTCTCCGCCGGCCAGTTGTTCGTGTAAGAAACGTCGCTGCCCGGCCGGTTCGTTGCGCAGGCCCACGAGATCCAGAAGAAGAATGCGCTGAGTTGTGCCTGGCGGCCGGGGTCCTTGATCGACAGCGCCGGGATCGCGTACGCATCACGCAATTTGGCCAGTTCCGGATCGTCTCCGAATAGCGCGGTGTAGTGCTGTCCGACCGCCGCAATCGCGGCCGCCCGGTCGGCGGAAACGGTGAGGTCGCCGGTCTGGGGATCGTGCGTATTGGCGCGCAGCTCCTCCTCGAGGCGGCGCTGTAGCGCGGCCTGTCGTTCGGGTGCGAGGTCGGCGAACGCGACGCCGTCCGCGTCCTGCGCCCAGTGGTCAAGCAGCCACGTGCATTCGCGGTGCAACCAGTCGGCGGACCAGTCCGGCGCCACGTACGAGCCGTGCCCCCACACGGTTCCGAGCTCCTGGCCGCCCATGGATTGCCAGACATTCTGCCCGTCGCGAATGTCCTGGCCGGTGAACAGGACGCGCCCGTCGGTCGTGACCACCCGTTCCGGCACCGGCGGCGCGTGCCGGTAGATTTCGCGGCCGTAATAGCCCAGCACGAGGAAGGAGCCGGCGATGACGACTGTCAGTGCGATCCAGAGTCTGCGATTGCCCATCGGGTCATCTCCTATTCGCAGCGGTCTGTGTCGAACGAGCTGGCCACGGTGCGTTCGAGCTCCACAGCCCGCGGGAACAGGATGTTATTCTCCTTGTGAATGTGCAGGTGCAGATCGGCTTCCAGGTCGGCCAGGCCGCCCAGCAGGGCGCGGTACGTATTGCAGGCGTCGGCCGGCGTCGCATAGTCGCCCGTCAGCTCGCGCATCCGGGCGAGCGCAGCGCCCGCGGAGTCGTGCTCGTGTTCCATCACGCGGATGGGGTTCTGCACCGAGCCGCAGTGGCCGGGGCCGGAATCGCCGGCTGCCAGGGCGCTGATGAAGGGGAAGAGGATCTGCTCCTCCTTCATCATGTGCGCCTGGAGTTCCGCGCGCAGGCCCGCGAATACGTCCGCGACTTCGACCAGCTCCGGGTGGCGGGCGCCGTGCACGTCACGAACCTTGGTCACAAGCTGTGTCAGGCGCGGCAACTCGCGACGGAGGTAGGCATGGTGCGTGTCCAGGATGTTCGCAATCAGCCCGTCAAGCGGTTCGGCGGCCCAGTTCGTCTCGTCACGGGACTCGGCCGCTTCGTCCGACTGGCGCAGCGCGGTGGCCACCGACTGCGGGTCGAGCTGCCGCGCCCGGCAGGCCTCATCCAGGGCCCGCTTGCCGCCGCAGCAGTAGTCGATGCCGAACCGCTCAAACACCCGGGCACGCCCGGGCCTTTCAATGACGAGTTGCCCGACGGTGCTCTCGAAATCGATCTGGGTCATGTGAAACTCCTCGCAAGATTCTCCGGGCTGCGGCCGATCCGGGACCCGGTATTAAACTATACCTACACGTACAGGTTGACATTTGAAGTGTAGCGAGGATAATGAAGAGGTCAAGCGACGGGCTTCGGCCGGCAGCGACCGGGCCGCCGTCGTTCGAGGCTGCCCATGACGATCTCGCATACCGCCGAGTACGCCCTGCGCGCCGTGGTCTGGCTCGCGCGCGAGCCCGATGCTTCCGTCGGCACGCCCAAGATCGCCAGCGCCACCGGGGTCTCGCCAGGCTACCTGTCCCGCGTCCTCCAGGGACTGGCCCGGGCCGGCCTGGTGGAGTCCACCCCCGGTCGCACCGGCGGGTTCCGCCTGATGCGCCCGCCCGAGGATATCTCGGTGCTTGATGTCGTGAACGCCGTCGACCCTGTGGAACGGATCGTGCGCTGCCCGATCGGCATCAAATCGCACCACGGCCAGCTCTGCCCGCTGCACCGCCGGCTGGACGAGGCGGCAGCGATGGTCGAGCGCGCGTACGCGGAAACGTCGATCGCTGAAATCCTCGCGGATTCCTCGCCCGTCCGGGCGCTGTGCGAATCGGAATAGACGTGCGGCGGGGGTTCGCCGACTACACGCGCAGGTTCTTGATCTCGGTGTAGGCGTCGGCGAGCTTGTTGCGGATCTCCATGAGCAGGCTGAAGGCGACCTCCGCCTTGCGGGCGGTCACGAACACGTCGGTGATGTTCTGTGTGCGGCCGGTCACCAGGTCCCGCACGCCGCAATCGGCTTCCTGCTGAATCTGGCTCACCTGCTCGAGCTGGCGACGCAGGGTCGCGGCGAAGCTCTGGTCGCCGGCCGGGGCCGGGCCGGCGGGCGTGATGACGCCGGGCGGCGTGAGGGGGCGAAGCGGAGAGGTGGAGATCGGATCAGTCATGGGTCAGGCGCCGGCCGGTTGACTCCTAGGCGAACAGGCGGATCGCCTGCTGGATCATTGTCTTCGAGACGTTCATCATCGAGACGTTGGCCTCGTACGCGCGGCTTGCCTCCAGGGCGTCCACGTATTCCATCGTGATGTTCACGTTCGGCATGCGCACGTAGCCGGCCTGCGGACCGTCGGGGATGGCATCCGGGTGCGTGGGCGCATACTCCAGTCGCGGGGGCGCGTCATCCTGCTCGATCGAGCTGACATGGACGCCGGGCCGGCCGTCCGCGTCGCCTGTCATGAACGTGACAAAACGCCGGCAGTAGGGGGCGACGGTGCCGTCCTCCTGGCGCGTGGCGTTCGCGTTGGCGATGTTGCCGGCGATGACGTCCAGCCGTGTGCGCTGGGCGACGAGGGCCGAACGCGTGATGTCGAGGGCGTCGATCATCCCAGGCTACCTCGGTTCAGGTCACGCGGCCGCGGATGGCGGTGAGCAGGCCGCGGAACCGTTCGCGCAGGAGATTCATGCTCATCTCGTAGTACAGCGAGTTCTCGTTCACATCGGCCAGCAGTCCCTCCAGCCGGGCATTCGTCCCGTCATGAAAGAGCACGTTTGCCGCGGGCTCCTCGACCGGGTTGACGGCCAGGCTGCCGTCACGGCGCGTCGAAACTTGCGCCCCGCGCAACTCCAGCTCTGCGTCACCGGCGGCGCAAGCCTGGTCGACGGCCTGGGCAAGCTGGCTCTGAAATGCGCCGGCGTCGAGCCGCCGGCTGTGGAAGTCGGGGGTGTCGACGTTCGCAACGTTTTCCGCCAGCACGCGATGCCGCTGTTCGGCGAAGTTGGCCGCCAGCTCGGCGCTGCGCGTCGCGGTGTCGCCCACCAGTCGGTCAATCCACATGCCCATGCTCAACGTCCCGCTACCACACTGGTGACTGCAACTGCCATGCCTGGCGCACCGGCGTCCGTCACGGCCCGACCGGGACCGGCTCGAGCACCCGCCGGCCCGCGAGCACGTCGGGCAGCGTGCCCTCCTCGCGCCATTTCTTCAGCTTCAGTCCGAGCGTGCGCAAACCGATTCCCAGCGCGCGCGCCGTCTTCTCCCGGTGACCGTGGAAGCGTTCGAGCGTGGTGAAGATCAGGTGCTGCTCGGCTTCCTCCAGAATATGCCCGTCGCGGAAGCGCAGGCCTTCGGCGGGCGCGGACGCGGTCTTCAGCGGCCCGATCAGCAGCGGCCGCACCCGGTCGGCGTCGACCTCGCGGCCGGCTTCGAGCACGCAGATCCGTTCGCACACGTTCTGCAATTCGCGGACGTTGCCGGGCCAGCCATACTCGTTCAGCAGCGCCAACGCCTCGCGCGTGAAGCGCGGTCGCTCGCGGCCCTCGCGCGCCGCCACCCGTGCGACGAAGTAGTCCAGCAGCAGCGGCACGTCTTCGCGCCGCTCGCGCAGCGGCGGCACCTCGATCGGCAGCACGCTCAGGCGGTAATACAGGTCCTCGCGGAAGCGCGCCTTGGCCGCCCACTGCCGCAGGTCGCGGTTCGTCGTGGCGATCACGCGCACGTCGATCCGCCGCGTCACCGAGCTGCCGACGCGCTCGAACTCGCGCTCCTGGAGCACGCGGAGCAGCTTGGCCTGCAGGGGGGCGGCGATCTCGGAGACCTCGTCGAGCAGGAGCGTGCCGCCGTCGGCCAGTTCGAAGCGGCCCTTGCGCATGCGGTCGGCGCCGGTGAACGCCCCCTTCTCGTGCCCGAACAGCTCGCTTTCCAGGAGCGTGGGGGAGAGGGCGGCGCAGTTCACGCACAGCATCGGCTGGCCGACGCGCGGGCTGGCGGCATGAATGGCCCGGGCGATCAGCTCCTTCCCGGTGCCGCTCTCGCCCACGATCAGGACGGTCGCCGCACTCTGGGCGACGCGCTGGATCTTGTCCAGCACCGGCCGCATCACCGCGGACGAACCGATCAGGCGCCGCTCGGATTCGAGGTCCTCGATCGTCCGGCGCATGACCTCGTTGTCGCGCAGGAGCTGGCGGTCGCGCACGGCGCGCTCGACGAGAATCGCCACCTCCTCGGCGTTGAAGGGCTTCTGGATATAGTCGAAGGCCCCCAGCTTCATGGCCTCGACCGCCGTCTGCACCGACGCGAAGGCCGTCATGAGGATGACCGGCACGTCGAGGCCCAGGCGGCGCATCTCGCGCAGCAGGGCCACGCCGTCCATGCCGGGCATGCGCAGGTCGGTGAGCACGACATCGAATGCCCGCTGCCGCAGGTCGGTCAGGGCCGCCTCACCGTTGTCGAAGGCATGAACCCTGTGCTCCTGGGCCGACAAGGTCGCGACAAGAGAATCCCGGATCAGGGCCTGGTCATCAATCACGCAGATGCACGCCATGCAACTCTCCTTCCACTCACGCAGCGCTGGTGTGCCGCGCGTCGGTGAGGTGTTCGTCAGATTCCGCGGCGGCGGGCAGTACGATCGTGAACTCCGCGCCGCCACCATCCCGGTTGCGGGCCGTCAGGCGCCCGCCGTACGCGTCCACCAGCCGGTGGGCGATCGTCAGCCCCAGGCCGGTGCCGTGTTGTTTCGTGGTGAAGAAGGGATCGAAGATGCGGTCGAGCACGTCATCCGGCAGGCCGGGCCCCTCGTCCGCGACCGCCAGGCGAACTTCGCCGTCCGCCGGCGGCTCGACCGTGACCATGATCGTCGTGCCGGCCGGGGCCGCCTCGGCGGCATTCACAAACAGGTTGAT
>CAZVRR010000017.1:0-14371 GCA_964629745.1 uncultured Planctomycetales bacterium
CATCGGGGCCAATCTGGCCCGTGAGAGAGCGAAGAATTGTGGGTAACGACAAGGGTTGAAACCCCCGGCTACGGCTCGTGCGCCCCGCGGGGCGGGAACGGAGAGGATGGGGTGGGAATGTCGTGGGTTGGGGCCGTCCCAGGGGGGTGTGGCACGGCCTGCAGTCACTCGCGTCTCACGACGCGAGTGACCTCAGACCGTGGCACCCTGGATCAAACACACCGGCCGTGATGCCCTTGGCACGATCCCGTATTCCGTGACGGCAACGGCACGAACCCGGCTGCCGTGACACCCTGGGCACGAACCCACCGGCAGTGACGCTGCACAAGAATCCGTATTCCGTGGAGCGCAGGACACGAACCGCCCGCCATCACGCGTTGGACACGAACCCGTCTGCCGTGACGCCCAAGGTGCGAACCGACCGGCCATGACGGCCGGGGCACGAAAACGCCTGGCATGTCGCGCTGGACACCACCCCGCGCGCCGTGAACCGAGCACGAAACCCGCCGCCTGACACGCCGAACCCGGAATCCTCCGGCCCGGCCCCTGAGCACCGAACGCCCCCGGCTTTCGTGGCACCGCGTGCGAGGACGACACATCGTGGCCCCCGCTGGTTGCGCGAGCCGGTCTTATTCCTCCGGCTCGAGCACGGTCATGAACGCCTTCTGGGGAATGTCCACCCGGCCGACCGTCTTCATGCGCTTCTTCCCCTCCTTCTGCTTCTCCAGCAACTTGCGTTTGCGCGTCACGTCGCCGCCGTAGCACTTGGCCGTCACGTCCTTGCGGAAAGGCTTGATTGTCTCGCGCGCGATGACCTTGCTGCCGATCGCGGCCTGCAGGGCGATCTCGAACTGGTGCCGCGCGATCTCGCGCCGCAGCTTGATCAGGAACTTGCGGCCGCGCTGCTCGGCCTTCGTGCGGTGGCAGATCAGGCTCAACGCGTCCACCGGGACGCCGTTGATCAGGATGTCCAGCTTCACCAGGTCGCCGGCCCGGTAGCCGACGACGTGGTAATCCATCGTCCCGTAGCCCTTCGTCACGCTCTTCAGCTTGTCGTAGAAGTCGTACAGGATCTCGTTGAAGGGAAAGTGGTACGTCAGCAGCACGCGCGTGGGCGAGAGATACTCCGTCCGCTTGTACTCGCCGCGGCGCTGCTCGGCGAGCTGCATGATCGCGCCGATCGCGTCCGCCGGCGTGATCACCGACATCTGCACGATCGGCTCGCGCAGCTCCTCGATCTGCCCGCTCTCGGGCAGGTCGCCGGCGGATTCCACGTGCTTCACCGTGCCGTCGCGCAGGACCACCTCGTACGTCACGCTCGGCGCGGTCTGCACCACGCTGACGCCGGCCTCGCGCTCCAGGCGCTCCTGCACGATGTCCATGTGCAACAGGCCCAGAAAGCCGCAACGAAAGCCGGGCCCCAGCGCGTCGGAGTGCTGCGGCACGAAGCTGAAGCTGGCGTCGTTGAGGCTGAGCTTCTCAAGCGCCTCGCGCAGGTTGTCGTAGTTCTCGCCGCTGGAAGGATAGAAGTCGCAGAAAACCATCAGCGCCGGCGGCTTGTAGCCGGGCAGGGGGCCGGCGGCCGGGTTCGACGCGTCGGTGATCGTGTCGCCGACCGTCACGTCCTTCAGCGTCTTGATGCTCGCGACCATGTAGCCCGTTTCGCCCGCGGACAGCTCGGGCACGGGCGTCATGCCGGGGCGCAGCTTGCCGAGCTCGGTGATCTGGTGCGTGCGGGCGCGGCCCATCAGCAGGATCTTCTGACCCTTGCGGATCGTGCCCTGCATCACGCGGATGTAACAGATCACCCCGCGGTAGTCGTTGTACTCGCTGTCGAAGATGAGGGCCTGCAGCGGCGCGTCGCTCTGGCCCTTCGGCGGCGGCAGGTGCCGGGCGATGGATGCGACGAGCTCGTCGATCCCGATGCCCGTCTTCGCGGAGACGAACTGCACGTTCTCCGCACTGATGCCCAGCACGTGCTCGATCTCGAGCGCGGTGTCCTCGGGCATCGCGCCGGGCAGGTCGATCTTGTTGATGACGGGGATGATCTCGAGATTGTTCTCCAGCGCGGCGTACGCGTTGGCGACGGTCTGGGCCTGGACCCCCTGCGTGGCGTCGACCACCAGCAGGGCGCCGTCACACGCGGCCAAGGCGCGGTCGACCTCGTAGTGGAAATCGACGTGCCCGGGCGTGTCGATCAGGTTGAACATGTAGGAGTCGTCGCCCACCGGCATGTCGAGCGTCACCGCCGACGCCTTGATCGTGATGCCGCGTTCCCGCTCCAGGTCCATCGAGTCGAGAATCTGCTCGCGCAGCTCGCGCGCGGAAACCGCGCCCGAGCGCTGAATCAGCCGGTCGGCCAGCGTGCTCTTGCCGTGGTCGATGTGGGCGATGATCGAAAAGTTGCGGATCTTGTTGCGGTCCATGGTGCTCCGACCGGCATCCATTCCGGCAAAGGCGCGATTATAACGGACGCGGCTCGTTTCCGCCGCGCGGCCCGGGTCGACTCGGTCCGGTCGGCCGATGTACGTCGTTTGGATGCCCCCATCGAAACGCGCACCCACCCGCCCTTCATGGTCAGAAAGCCGCGGCTGACTTCTACGGGATGGTAGCAGATGACCGGCGTCCCCGACGGGCCGAACACGACGGAGCCGGATCTGAACGCAGCTCGCACCGCCTCAGCGTCGCACGCGGCCGATGACATGCGTCAACGTGCGTCGCGCACAAAGTAGAACCGCTTACTCCTGCGTCGGCTGGCAGCCAACCCGCGTGCGTCACCGGGCCGCTGGCTGTGCGGCCTCGCGCAGAAACGGGCCGCCCGGACGCGGCCAGAAAGGAAGCAGGCCATGACGCGCCACTTCAATCTCGGGATTCCCGCGCTGCTGCTGCTCGCCGCGGGACTCAGCCTGTCCGCACCGCGTGCGGAAGCGCAGGGGATCATCGTCTATCCCTACTGGATTCTCGATGCCCGTGTCGTTTGGGTGTACTCGCCGGAGTTCGTCGTCGTGCCGACGGGGTACTGGTTCGGCTGGTACCCGTACTTCCACTGCGGCGTCGACTGGCCGCCCTACCTGGGCCCGTGGTATGGGTCCGTGCAAGAGCAGTATCCGTGGTGGCCGTGGTGGTACCGGCCGTGGTGGGGCTGGCAAGCGCCGCCGTGGTACTACGGCTTCACAGACTGCCTGATCTACGTGTATTGGCACCCGACGCCGGTGGTCGTCTATTACTGGAGCCGCTATTGGTACTTTGAACCCTTCGGCTTCACGTTGGAACTTGTCACACGCGTCAACGAGGACACCGGCGACCTGCTGCCGTTCGATCCCGACATCGGCGCGTTCTACCAGGAGCAGGAACACACGTTCTCCATCAACGGGGGACAGACCGAGGGCCAGTTCACGCCGATGGAGTGGGTGCATGCCTCGCCGGAGGACATCGCACCGTACCTGAGCACGTTCTATCCGCCGGAGATGGTCCAGGACATCCTCGACGATGAGCTGATCATGAACGTCATCGCGAACAATGACCAGGGCATGGGGCCCGGCGTGATCGGTCTGCAAACGGCGCAGTACCCGGTCGCGCCTCCACCCGTCATGCGCGGCGACACGAACTGCGACGGGGCCGTGAACGCCTTCGACATCGATCCATTCGTGTTGGCGCTGACCGATCCGGCCGGATATGCGATCGCGTTCCCGGACTGCCCGATCGCCAGCGCGGATGCGAACTGTGATGGGCAGATTGACGCATTTGATATTGACTCGTTCGTCGAGTGCGTAACGAGCGGCTGTGAGCCCTGCCCGGAGCCTCGGGCCGGGCCTGACCTATTTCGATGCCGGCGTGCCCGCAGACGCCGGCATTGTTCTTGGGCCCGGCGCGCCGGCCTGTTCAGGACCGCCGCGCGCGGGCGGCCGCAATCAGGCTCAGGGCGATGACGCCGAGCGCGAGACCCCAGGCAAGCGGCGCGAGTGGGCGCGGCGGGACGTAAACGACACCCGTCTTGTCCGTCACGACCGGCTCATGCACGTAGCGGCCGCGGGCGGGGACCGCGACGCGATCGAAATTGCGCGCCAGGCGCTGAAGCTGGATCTGAAGCGCTTCGCCGGCCATCGGCGGACCGTGGCCGGTCGCCGCCACCTCGGGACGCAGCTCGGCCAGCCGGTTCACCGAGGCCCAGGCGGCGGCCCAGTCGGGAGTGAAGTACGCCGGCGGGCCGCTCAACTCCCGCCGCTGCGTCAATACGCTCACGAGCGATTCCTGGCGCGTCGTGACGAACGCGTCGCCGGCGAGCAGGACCCGGTCGGCATCCCGGTACAGGGACACGTGGCCGGGCGCATGCCCCGGCGTGGGGATCCAGCGCCACCTGGGCATGAAGGGCACACTGTTGTCCTCGGGCAGCGTGTACAGGTGGCTGCTGATGTCGATCGGTCCGCGCGGATACAGCGGCGACAGCCAGGCCAGGGCTCCGCCCCCCACGACCGGGTCGGCCGGCGGGTACTTCGACTGGCCGGTCAGGTACGGCGTCTCGAGTTCATGGGCAAACACCGGCACGTTCCAGCGCCGCAACAGGGTCGGCAGCGCGCCGACGTGGTCGAAGTGGCCATGCGTGAGGATGATCGCGCGCGGACGCGCGTCGGGCCCGAACCGCTGCTCGGCGGCGCGGAAGATGCGGCCCGCCGACAGCGGCAGGCCGGCGTCCACGAGCACCCACTCGCGCGGCTGCGCCGCCGGGTCGCCCACGAAATAGGTATTCACGAACAGAACGCGCAGGCCCACCACGTCCGCCGCAATCGGCACGAGCGACTCATCCTGCCGCTCGAAGCGGCTGGAACTGCGTTGCTGCGTCTGCGTAAGTCGTTCCATCGGTTCCATGTCACACCTGATCGCCGGTGTTCGACTTTCCCGCGCTCGCCGCGCGCTGTGGGACTGTAGGCCGGCGAACCCGCGCTGCGCGCTGAAATCACCGTAAGAGAAGGGTGGTCAGGACAGGAATTCCGGGCGCAGGTTGCGCGGAGCGCTCCCGGATGACTCCGTCCGCCGGCGGCGGGTGCGAAAGGCGGGCGCAAAGAACAAGCGGAAGACGCGCCGTTGCGCGTCTTCCGCTTGGCTGACCTGTTATTCAGGCCACTCGTTCGTGCCGGAATTACGGCTCTTTCTTCGGGGCCGGGGCCGGCGGGGTGGGCTTCGTTTCCTTCTTCTCGCCCGGCTTGTCGGCGGGCTTGGCCACCGGCGGCTTCTCGACCGGCTTCTCGCCAGCCTGGATCACGCCGTCGATCACGTGGATCACGCCGTTGCCGGCGGCCACGTCGGCCTTGGTGACCTTGGCCGTCTCGATCATGACGGCGCCCTTGGCGTCGACCTTCAGCATGGCACCACCCAGGGTCTGGATGTCCTTCTTGGTCTTGAGGTCGGCGGCCATCACTTTGCCCTTGACGATGTGGTTCTGCAGCAGGGTGCGCAGCTCGGCCTTCTTCTCGGGCTTCTGCAGCTCGTCGACCTTGGCGCCCAGCTTCTTGAACGCTTCGTCGGTCGGGGCGAACACCGTGAACGGGCCCTTGCCCTTCAGTTCCTCGACGAGGCCGGCCTTGTCCAGCAGTGTGACCAGCGTCTTCATGTCGGCCGCGGCCTTCGCCGTGTCGACAATGTCCTTCTCGGCGGCCTTCGGGGTCTCGGCCTTCGGCGCAGCGGGCTTGGCCGGCTCCGCCTTCTTCGGCGGCTCAGCCTGCTTGTTCCCGCCCTTCTCCTGGGCCAGTGACAGATTCGCCCAGCCGAGCAGTCCCAGCATCACCACCGGGATCGACCAGACAAACCAATTCTTACGCATCTCGGATTCTCCTTCTGAATTTCCCCAGTCGTTACGCCGTGGCAACTTCCCAACGCAGGAAGCGTGCCCCGTCGGGTTTCCGACTTTGACTCAGATATAAGCGGAAGACAGTACCGCGCTGCTTTAGCCTTGAAAAGGGGCTGTCAAGTGCAGCGGGTTTAAGGCAATTGGCGTACCATGAGCCCCCCGGCACGGTGTTTCCCGCTGCATGCGCGGCATGCCCTTTTGCGACACGCCCTAGCACGCCGTTTGCCTTCTCAGGTTCGACTTGTGAATCCAAACCGAGATCCATTTAGGACTTACCGTGCTCTCACCCACTCTGCTGCGGCCCACATGTCTACTCATGCTCCTGGCAAGCGGTTGCAGGCTCCCCGCTGGCGTGACGGTCGACCGTCTGTGTGTCGGGGAGATCATGCTGCAGGAGCATGTTGGACATAACCTGCGCGCCATCTGCTTGCCCGGCGGGCGCTTGAGCGGCACGACCAACGCGGTCCACGCCGCCCGGTTCATCGCCGATCGGGCAGGTACTTACGGACTGACGAACGTCCATCTCGAACTATTCACCATGCCCGGCTGGAAATTGAAGGGGCTCACGGTCGACGTGGACGGCGACCCACCGCGCGCCCTGCCCGAGGCCATCGCGCTGGGAAACACGCTCAGTACGCCCCCCGGCGGACTGGTTGCCGAGCTCGTGGACGGGGCCGCCGGTACGGACGACGATTTCCGACAATTGGGCGACGCCGCGCTGGGGCGCCTGGTGCTTGTGCAGGACGGGGGTGACAAGCGCGCCGACAAAATGCGACGGGCGCTGGCCTTGGGTGCGGCGGGTCTCGTCGTGGTGAGCCAGCCCGGGCGCGCACCGATCATCGGTTCCGGCCACGCCGAGCCGCGACCCGAGCCGGGGATCGCCATCCGGCATGAAGATGGTGTAGCGCTCGCCGAACAACTGCGCGTCGGGCAGCGCGTGCAGCTGCGCATTCAACTCGAGAGCGAAACATGGGACGCGGCCGCGTTCAACACGGTGGCGGAATTGCCGGGGCGCGGCCCGCGCGCCACGGAGTTGGTCATCGTCGGCGCGCACCTCGATAGCTGGCACCTGGCGGAAGGGGCGATCGACAACGCGACCGGCAGCATCGCGGTGCTCGAGGCCGCCCGCGCACTCGCGGCGACCGGTTGGCGGCCCCGCCGCACCGTGCGCTTCGTGTGGTACATGGGCGAGGAGCAGAACCTGAGCGGCAGCCGGGCGTATGTCGCCGCCCACGCGTGTGAGCTGCCGCGCGTCGCCGCCGCGATCAACGTCGACATGCCCGGCGCGCCGCGCAAGCTGGGGGCGGCCGGCCCGCCGGACCTGCGCGAAAAGCTGCAACGGGTCTGCGCCGCACTGCCGGGTTTCGCGCTGAGCGAGGAGATCGGCGAACTCAGCGGCGAGTGGAGCGATCACGCGCCCTTCGTCGCAGCCGGCGTGCCCACCGTTGCGCTGTGGGGACACCACGGCGACGAGGTGAAGCACTACCACACGGCGGGGGATACGTTCGAGGTCGTTGATCAACGCGCGGTTCACGAATCGGCCGCCGTACTGGCCGTGCTGGTGCGCAAGCTGGCGGATGAATGATCGGGTCACATCGTGCCGATCATCGCGTGCATCGCGGGCCAAACGACCTTGCAGATGGCCGGCGGTGGGCACTAACATGCATTTACATCGGGAAATTCATATCCGGCCGGTGGAGCGGTGCGCATGCACCAGAGGCTGAGAGTTCGGTGGCGTGTGGCCGCGGCGCTCGCCGCCTGGGGTGCGGGGCTCCTCGCAATCACATCGCACGCGCCGGCGCCGCCGGTGCGGGAATTCACGAAATTGCGCGGCCGCCGGTCCGCCGCGTTCCTGAGGGTAAGCGTATGACGCACGCTACGGCAGGCTGCAGGCGACTGTGGCTGATCGTCGCACTGCTCAGTGCGTCGGGGGCGGGTGCGCGAGCCGACTTGTTCTGGGTGAGCTGGACGGGGAACGACTACCCGGATCATGAGGGTTGGAATCACGCGGTCAGCGACCCGCCGCCGGTCGAGCAGTTGAATGACGGCCGCCTTCTGATTGACTCCAGCGCGGAATACGGCATCTATGGCGAGTACTGGCAAGACTCCGCCGGCCCGCTCGCGCTCGAGCCGGGCGAGCGGTTTGTCATGTGCTGGGGCTTGTGTATCCTCGACATTCCTGCTGGAGGAGACGACCTCGGCGTATCCATCCATTTTGACAACCACCAGGCGGTGACCTTTGTGTTCTTCGTCGACATGGTCGACAGCGTCCTTGAGGCGGAGCAGTGGGCGACCTTCGAGCCGTTCGCCCTCCATCATTTCACATTCGTGACGGACGATGCCCAGACCTATCGTCTGTACATCGATGGCGCCCTCAAGCTCGAAGGGGTGTTCTGGGATGGCCTGCTCAGTGCCGGGGTGAGTTGGGGGGACATCATCTCCGCATCGAGTGTCGCCGAATGGGACTACTTCGAATACGGAATCCGCAGCGTCCCCACACTCGGCGACCTGAACTGCGATGGGGCGATCGACGCATTTGATATCGACCCGTTCGTCATGGCGCTCATCGACCCGGACGCATACCGCCTGGCGCTGCCGTACTGCGACCCGCTGGCGGCCGATCTCGATGGCGGCGGCACGGTCGATGCATTTGACATCGATTTCTTCGTGGTACTTCTGACCGAGGGCTGACTGTCCGCTGCAGGACCCGGATTCTCGTTCGAGCGAACAGAGAAGAGCGCGCTGTTCGGCGTGCTACCGCCGTTTCAAGCTGCACGGTTTCGCGCCTTGGGAGAGCAGTATGCCTCCCCAGGTCATGGTACGCACAGATCCGCCGCACGTGCTTCAAGCAGCCGCACCAGCTCGGACGTGTCCATCTCGATCAGCACGCCCCGGCGGCCGCCGTTGACGATGATCCGTTCGAGCGCGAGCAGCGACTCCTCGATGAGCGTCGGCAGCTTGCGGCGCATGGAAAACGGCGAGATGCCGCCGATCTTATAGCCGGACACCTTCTCGGCTTCCTCCGTCTCGCTCAGGTCGGCGTGAGAGACGCCGATCGCCGCGGCCATGCGGCGCGTGTCGAAGCGCTGGTCGCCGGGGACAATCGCCACCCAGTACGCATGGCCGGGCGCCTTGACGATGAGCGTCTTGCAGACCATCTCGAGGGGCCGCCCCACGGCTTCGGCGGCGTGATCGGCGCCGATCTGCGTGAAGGTGTATTCAAGGACGTCAAAGGCGACGCCTTGCGCTCGCAGCCACTTGATCGCGTTGGTGTCCGCCACCGGCTGGCTCCGGCGCCGATTGTACTGCGCGCCGGCGGGGCGGCTACTTGATGAGATGCGCGTCGACCGGAGTCGCCGGGCCCTCGCGCCCGGTGTAGTCCTCGACGTTCTGCAATGTCCAGATGTTGTCGCCGTCGAGGCCGGACTCGGGCGTGGTGATCCACTTCACGTGGCCATCGAGCACCAGCAGGTTCTGCCCGGCGCCGCGATGGGCCCGCGAGTTCAGGGCGGCCCGGCTCCGCAGGCCGAGCCGGTTGAAGAGCGGCACGCCGTCGTCAAACATCGGGTTGTCGTCCGCGAGCACCGGCAGGGCCGGGTTATCCTGGGCCGAGGGGCGTGCCCCGGCCATGTTGAAGTACGCGTAGCTGACGTTGCCCGAGTCGAGGAAATCGTCGCGCTGCCGCACCTCCTCCGCGGGCATGGGCACGCCGCCCCGCGCGGGACACACGAACAGCCGCGGCGTCATCACGTACGCCTGCTGCAACAGGGGATACATGTGCCGGCGATTCGGGAGCGTGACGAGGCTCGGATCGGAACTCGGCGCCCAGGAGTGCGAACGTGGATTCCACCCGATGAAGGGCAGGCTGGCGTTGTGGATCTGGGCGTATTGCTGCATCCCGAACCCCAGCGCCGCCAGGTTCGCCGAGCAGCCCATGCGCTGGTTGCGCTCGCGCATCGCCAGCAGGCTCGGGACCGCGAAGCCGATCATCAGCACGACCATCGCGGCGGTCGCGACGATCTCGCGCAGACTCCAGAACCGGATCCAGCGCGGCGACGGCTCGTCCACGATTTCGGCGAGATCGAGCGCCGCCGGCGCGATGCGCCACGGCGCCGGGGCGGCCTCCACGCGCGCCAGCACGCGCGCTGCGAGATCGGTGGGCGCTGGGACCGCGGGAGGGGTCTCCAGCGCCCGGAACACCGCGGCGAGGGCCGTGTCCTGGGTACGCAGCTCCGCATCGCCCGCCAGCCGCAGCCGCAGCGCGACTTCCTCGCTGGCGGACAGGCGCCCCAGGTAGCGTTCGATCAACTGCGGATCAAAAGTCGTTTCCGACATCTCGCTTTCGTCCGTTCAATGCGCCGGCCGGGCCGTCGGGTTGCGTGCCTGCCACAGCCGCGCGAACCGCGTGACCGCCGCATGCAGTCGCGACTTGACCGTCCCGACCGGAATCTCCAGGATCTCCGCGATCTCGGAGTACGGCAGCCGCTGGTAATAGCCGAGCACCAGGATCAGTTGAAGATGCTCGGGCATGCGGGCGATAACGCCACGCACCTGTTCCTGCAGCTCCGTCGTGTCCTCCGCAGCCTCGTCGGTTCCCGCCGGGGCCGCGACCAGTTGCGACGGTCCGGGACCGTCATCATCCGGGCCACGAACGTCGAGGGATTGCTCCGTGCGGCGGCCTTTGCCGCGCAGGTAATCCCGGGCCTTGTTCGCCGCGATCGTGTAGAGCCACGGGCGAAAAGGCCGATCGCGATCGTACGCGTCGGCGGCGAGGTGGACTTGCAGGAACGTTTCCTGGACCAGGTCATCCGCGACCGCCGCACTCCCCACGAACCGCTGCAAAAACGCGAACAGCTCCTCGGAATACCGCCGAACCAGGAGCTCGAAGCAGGCGCGTTCGCCGCGCCGGTGTCCATCGAGCAACTCCTCGTCACGACGATTTTCCACATCCATCCTCAGTACGCGGGCCGGGGGTGGCGGTTCAGGGATTCCGCCGGCGATTCGATCCTCTGGAGATTATGAGTCGCCCCGTCCAGCGGCCACCGCCGCCGGCGCCGGATCAACCATGCGCAACTCCGTTCCTCGTCCGGATTTGCCATCGCGGCAGGTGCGGCCCGCCAGGTCAAGTCGGCGTTAAGCCCAGCTCGGCGGCCCGGCCCTGTAGGGCCGTGATACAGTTTTGAATATGCTCGTCCAGGGGGATTCCCAGCAGGTCCGCCCCGGCCTGGATGTCCTCCCGCGAGACGGCGGCGGCGAACGCGGGCGTCTTCAGCTTCTTGCGCACACTCTTGGGTTCGAGGCCCTCCAGGCGGGTCGGACGCACCAGGGCACAGGCCACGAGGAATCCGCACAGCTCATCCACTGCGAACAGGGTCTGGCGCAGCTTGCGGTCGCGCGGATAGTCGCCCAGGTTCCACGTACCGTGCGAGAGCATGGCCCCGACGATTTCCTCATCGACGCCGCGCTGGCGCAGGATCTTCGCGCCTTCCTGGGTGTGGGCCGGCGGTTCGGGCCAGCGTTCGTAGTCGAAATCATGGATGAGCCCGACCACGCCCCAGAGTTCCTCGTTTTCGCCGAAGTGCCGGGCGTAGTGGCGCATCGCCGCCTCGACGGCCAGGGCATGCTTGCGCAGCGAGTCATTCTGGGTGAATTCGCACAACAGGTTCCAGGCCTCGTCTCGGTTCATCGTCGCAATCCTCCACGCGGGCAGATCCGCCGGCGCCGGGCGCGCGGCGTCAGGGCCACAGCACGGCATTGGGCACGTAGCCCTTGACCCGGCTCAGTTCGCGCAGCGCCTCCTCGTAGTTCTGCATGCGACCGACCACGACAACGTTGGACATCACTCCCCCGCGCGGCTCACGCCGGACTGTCGCCTGGATGCCGTCGCGTCCGAGCTGCGTGACCAGGTAGTCCGCGTTCTTGGCGTCCGCGAACACGCCGCACTGGATGGCAAAATGGTCGGGCTTGAGCTGGAGGCGTCGCTGGGCGTCGGCCGCGACGCTGCTCTTGGGGAACTCTCTGACCAGTCGCTCGAACAGCTGGCGGGACTTTGGCCACTGGCCGAGGCGTTCATAGCACGTGCCGAGGCGGAACAGGATCAGGTCCGTGGGCGGTGCGCGCGGCGCGTCCTGGGCGGCGCCGGCATACGCCTCGGCGGCCTGGCGCCACTGGCCGTCTTCGTAGGCCAGGGTGCCGAGTTGCGACTGGGCCCGCCAGCGGATGTCCGCAGGCGAGTTCCCGGACGCAGCCCGTTGCAGGTCGGCCTTCGCGCCGGTGCGATTTCCGGCGCGCGTCTGCGCGAGTCCGCGCAGGTACAGCGCCCGCGGCAGCTCGAGGTGCTTGCCGCCCCCGTCGATATAGGCCGTCAGCTCGGCCACGGCGACGTCGTAGCGCTTCTGCTGATAGGCCTGTTCACCCTTGGCGAGGTGGTCCTGGACCTTTCCCGGCTTGTTGCAGCCGGTGCTCGCGGCCAGGCCGGCCACGCAGAACGCAAGCGGAATTGCCGTTCGCATGTCCGAAAGCGTAGCGACATTCCCCGGAAACGAAAGGGCCGGCGGCGCCGGGATGCGCGAGCGGGAACGGGGAGTGCATTGCCCAGCCCCAGCGGCGCGGCGAGCCGTCGGCGTTTTGAGTTTCCGCGGCCGCGGAGCTAAACTCGCCGCCCAAGAAAAACCCCTGTGCGGTCCGTGTAGAGGCGATTCATGAGCGATCCGCGAGCAGAACACCCGGTCTTCGAATTCACGCGACGCGAGTTCGTGCAGACGGCGGCCGCCGCCGGCCTGCTGATGAGCATTCCGGCCTGGGCCCAGGAGTCGGCGCCGGCCACGGCCAGCGCGCCCGCCGAGAACGTGCCGGAACTCAAGGTCGCGATCCTCGGCCCCGGCAGCCAGGGCCGCTGGCTGCTGAACAACTGTCTGAAGATCCCGGGCATTCGCTTTGTGGCGCTCGCCGACATCTGGCCGTACCACCAGCGGTATGCCGCGAACATCCTGAAGAAGTACGACCAGCCGGTGAACGTGTACGAGGACTACCGCGAGCTGCTCGACAAGGAGAAAGCCGTCGAGGCGGTGATCGTCGCCACGCCCGACTGGATGCACGCCGAGCACTCCATCGCGTGCCTCAAGGCTGGCAAGCACGTCTACTGCGAAAAGGAGATGAGCAACACGGTCGAGGGGGCCCGCGCGATGGTGCAGGCGGCGCGCGAGACGGGCAAGCTGTTGCAAATCGGTCACCAGCGGCGCAGCAATCCGCGCTACTGGCACGCCCTGAAGATGATCGAGAAGGACAAGATTCTCGGCCGTATCACGCACACCTTCGGGCAGTGGAATCGCTCGCGGATGTACGAGCTGGGCTGGCCGAAGGGCGAGGAGCTCGACGCGGCGACGCTGAAGAAGTACGGCTACGACTCGATGGACGCCTTCCGCGAGTGGCGCTGCTACCAGCGCTACTCCGGCGGCCCGATCGCCGACCTCGGCTCGCACCAGATCGACGTGTTCAACTGGTTCCTCAAGGCGATGCCGCGCAGCGTGATCGCCAGCGGCAGCCTGGATTATTACACCGACAAGACCGGCCGCGACTGGTACGACAACATCATGACGATCTACGAGTACCAGACCGACGGCGGGCACGTGCGCAGCTTCTACCAGATCCTGAATACGACCAGCTACGGCGGCTTCTACGAGACGTTCATGGGCGACGAGGGCACGCTGGTCATCTCGGAAGACCCGAAGAAGGGCCACATCTTCCGCGAAAAAGAGGCCAAGAAGCGCGAGTGGGAGAACGAGGCGGACAAGGTCGACATGCTGGACCGCGAGGCGATCGAGCTGAAGATCGGCGAGACCCTGACCGCCAGCGGCGAGAAGGACCCCGAAGGCCAGCGCATGCTCGAGGAAGCCGCCAAGCCGCCGCACCAACTGCACCTCGAGAACTTTTTCAACGCGGTGCGCAACGGCACGCCGCTGTCGTGCCCGGCGGAGCTGGCGTTCGAGGTGTGCGTGGCGGTCCTGCGGGCGAACGAGGCGCTGGCCAAGGGCGGGCGCTACGAGTTCAAGCCGGAGGACTTCAAGGCCTAAGCGCGGGTTGGGAGTGGTGCGATGGACTGGCGCACTCGTGGTTTGGCCCTCGCCGGCCTGCTCAGCCTCGCGCTGCCCGCCGGCGCGGACCCGGCGGAGCCGGCCGACACGTTGCGGACCGACAGCCGCGCGCCGTACGTGCACCGCATCACGCTGTACGACCACGACGGGGCGGCGATCGATCCAACGAACGAGACCGCGGGACCCTACTCCCCGCGGATGACCTGCGGCAAGTGCCACGACTACGCGACGATCAGCCGCGGGTGGCACTTCAATGCGCTGCCGTCGGAGATTCCCGCGGGCCGGCCGGGGGAGCCCTGGAGGCCAGCTGGGCCTGATCGTCGCCCTCGACGTCGTCATCGGGATCACGGTCGGGGTGGGCGTGACCAGCCTCTGCCTGACCCTCCTCCAGGATCTCAGGCGATGATCGCCCGGCTGCTGGCCGGAGCCATCC
>CAZVRR010000017.1:14381-18085 GCA_964629745.1 uncultured Planctomycetales bacterium
TTGCTCATCGATCCCAACTCGCACGAGCAGACCGCGCTATCGGGCCGCGGCTGGCCGGGGACACGCCAGCCCGCCGACGTCGGGCTGAGTCCGTGGCAGCTCGTGCTGCGCTTCGGGCCTCACCTGCCGGGTGGCGGCTGGGGCGAGCCGGACGCGGCGACGCTGAAAGCCAGCGCCGAAAAGGCGCGGTGGACCATCTCCGGCCCGCTCGAAATCGACTGCATGATCTGTCACTGCGCCGATGCGTCGCACGACCCGGCGGAACTGTCACGGCAGATCGAGGAGCAGAACTTCAAGTGGGCGGCGACCGCGGCGCTCGGGCTGGCGGTCGTGCGCGGCGCCGCGCGCAAGATCCCGGACGACTGGGACCCGCTCATGCCGCCCAGCCCGGATTATCCCGACGCGGCCGCTCCGACGCTGGTGTGGGACAAGGCACGGTTCGACCCCGACAACCGCGTGCTGTTTCCGATCACGCGGCGGCCGGCGAACGAGCGCTGCTACTTCTGCCATTCGTTTCGTGAAGTCGGTCCGGATGCCCCGCAGACCCATGACCTGGGGCGCGACGTACACCTGGCGGCAGGGCTGCTGTGCGTCGATTGTCACCGCCACGGGCTCGATCACATGACGACGCGCGGCTACGGCGACGAAGCGGACGAACGGGCCAACCCGGCGCTCATGTCGTTGTCGTGCGAGGGGTGCCATCTCGGCCAGGCGCTGCGCGACGTGGCCGGCACGCGCGACGACCCCGCCAATGCACACAGCGTCGAGTCATTGGGCGGGAGATATGGCGCGCCCCATCCGCAGCACTCCGGCCTGCCGCCGGTGCATTTTGAGAAGCTGACCTGCACCGCGTGCCACGCGGGTCCGTGGGTGGGCACGAATCCGCGCCGCGTGCAGACAGCGCTGGCGCACGACCTGGGCCTGGCATCGCGCGAACGCGGCGCTCACGATGCACCGCTCATCCTCGAGCCGATCTACGCCCGGCAGGCCGACGGGCGGGTTGGCCCGCATCGCACGGTCGCGACCGGGGCCGGCGGGGCGGAGACGTATCTCTGGCCGATTGCACATGACGTGCGGCCCGCGGCACAGTCGCTCGGTGTCGGCGGCTGTACCGAGTGCCACACGCGGGAGGGGGCCGCGGGGCTCTATTTCGGGGCGACGGCCTGGCCGCACGTACGCCCAGACGAAATCGCGCCGCGCCTGCCGGCGACCATGCTCGACGTCTGGAGCGACGAGCCGCGCCTGGCAAATGCGTGGGACGTGGGTTTTCGTTTCCGCGGTGCATTCAAGTGGTATGGCTACGTCTGCGCGGCGTTGGTCGCGCTCGTGCTGCTGCGAACGGGTTTTACGCCGCAGTCGCCCGGCGGCGCGCCGCGCGGAAGACGGCGCTGGATCATGCTGGTGCTCGGCCTCGGCCTGCTGGGGCTCGTGGCGGAGGCGCTCACCGGGCTCGGCGCGAAATGGGTGCTCGGCGGCATCGACGGCTGGCCGCTCGTACTGCACGCCGTGGCGGCGCCGCTGTTCATGCTCGGGATTGTCACGGCGGCACTGTCGGCGCAATGCTGGCTCGGCCGCGGCGGTCTGGTGGACGGGCTGTTCTGGCTGGCGCTGCTGCTCGCATTCGTGTCGATGACCACGATGCTGGTCGCGATGACGCCGCTGCCCGGCTACGCGGGACAAGTTCTGCTGCGCGAGCTGCACGTGTACGCCGGCATCGGGCTGTGCGCTGCAGTGATTCTCTACTGGCTGGTTGCGATTGCCCGCCGGCGGGCGGGAACATGAGGTTTGCCATGTTTGACGAAACGACTGCTGCCTGCCCCGGCAGGCCCGCGGCCCGCGTGACGTGCCGCTTCGGGATTGCTTTGACAGCGCTGTTGCTGGTCTGCATCGTGCTGCCCAACGCGTCATGGGCGCAGGAGGCCAAGCCGGCGACTCCTGGGCCGGCGGCAACCGAAGCCACGAAGCCCGCCGGCGATCTCGCGCCGGTCGAGTTCAAGCTGCCCAAGCCTGCGTTCAAGGGCACGCCCAAGCACGTCCCGCCCGGGACCAACCTGGAGGAGCCGCGCAAGGGGCCGCGCCCCCCGCTCATGGCCCCCAGGGGCGTGGAACTCGTCTCGAAGGGCAAGCCGGTGACGAGCAGCGACACCGACCCGATCATCGGCTCGATCAAGCTGATCACGGACGGCGACAACTCGGCCGACGAGGGGGCATACGTGGAGCTGGGTCCCGGCGTGCAGTGGGTGCAGGTGGACCTGAAGCAGAACTGCGAGATCTGGGGCATTCTCGTGTGGCACTACCACGCCAACGCCCGCGTCTACCACGACGTGCTCGTCCAGGTCGCCGACGATCCCGACTTCATCAAGAACGTGCGGACGCTTTTCAACAACGATCACGACAATTCGGCGGGCCTCGGGCTGGGCCGCGACAAGGAATTCTGGGAGACCTACGAAGGCAAGCTGGTCGAGGCGAACGGCGCCACCGCCCGCTACGTGCGCCTGTTCAGCAAGGGCAGCACCGCGGATGACCAGAATCACTACGTCGAGGTCGAGGTCTACGCCAAGCCGGTGAAATGAACCGCCGCTGGCCATTCCGGGCCGCGCTGGCGCTGACGATTCTGATCGGCGGCGCAGTGCGCCTGGCCGGGCTCGGCCTGCGCCCGATGCACGGCGACGAGGCGGTGCACGCGTACAAGCTCGATGAGCTGTGGCGGACCGGGCGCTACGTCTACGATCCCCAGGAATACCACGGACCCATCCTGTACTACGCGACGCTGCCGGTCCTGTGGGTCACGGGGGCGGACGACTGGACACAGATTGATGAACGCACGCTGCGCCTCGTGCCGGCGGCGTTCGGGATCGGGACGATCCTGCTGCTTCTGCTGGTCGTCGACGGACTGGGGCGGGGAGCGGTGCTCGTCGCCGCGCTGCTGACCGCGCTCTCGCCCGCACTTAGCTTCTACAGCCGCTATTACATCCAGGAGACTCTGCTCGCGTTCTTTGCCCTGGCGGCGATCGGCTGCGGCTGGCGCTACGTGCGCTCGCGGCGCTGGGCGTGGGCGGTACTGGCCGGCGCGAGCATCGGGCTGATGCATGCGACGAAGGAGACGTGCCTCATCAGCTTCGCCGCGCTGGGGTTGGCAACCCTGGCAGCGCTGCGAGGGGCGGGGACGCGCGGAGAGAAGGGATCGAGGGATCGAGGGATCGAGGGATCGAGGGCGGCGAACAGGAGACCGTGGAAGGGAGGCGCGCTTCTGGCCGCGATCGTTGCGGCGATCGTGGTGTCGGCTGCGTTCTACTCCTCCTTCGGCCAGAACTGGCAGGGGCCGCTCGACTCGCTGCGCACCTACGAGACCTACTTCCAGCGCGCCGGCAACAGCGGGCTGCACAACCACCCCTGGTTCTACTACCTCCAGATGCTCGCCTATACCCACCTGGCGCCCGGGCCGCGCTGGAGCGAGGGGGTGATCCTGGTCCTAGCCATCCTGGGCGCCGCGAGCCTGTGGCGGCACGTGCGGCCGCCGGGAGTTCCAGACCGGCTGCCGAAATTCCTGGCCTGCTACGCGGCGCTCCTGGTAGTGGTGTACTCCGCGCTGCCCTACAAGACGCCCTGGTGCCTCATCCAATTCTGGCAGCCGCTGACAATGCTGGCGGGCGTGGGCGGGGCGGCGCTGCACTCGCCGTACGACCCCGGCCGGGAGGCCTCCC
>CAZVRR010000017.1:18095-24440 GCA_964629745.1 uncultured Planctomycetales bacterium
CTGTCGTCGGCGCGCACGCGCGTGACGTCGATCGCGACCATCGCGGTGCTGACGCTGCTGGTCGCGCACCTGGGCTGGCAGGCCTGGCGCGCGAACTTCCGTTTCTTCGTCGACTACCGCAATCCCTACGTATACGCCCATCCGCTGTCCGGCGTCGTGCAGGTGGGCGCGTGGGTCGAAAAACTCGCGGCGGTTCACCCCGACGGACGGGCGCTGCTCGTGCAGGTTGGTGCGGAGGACCCCTGGCCACTGCCATGGTATCTGCGCCGCCTGACGCGTGTTGGGTACTGGGAGTCGCTGCCGCCGCCGGCGGGTGCCCCGATCATCATCCTGTCCACGACGTTGCCGGCGCCGCCACCCGGCTTCTGTCCCGACTGCCAGGTCAGCACGTACGGTCTGCGGCCGGACGTACAATTGTCGGTGTACGTGCAGCGCGAACTCTACGAGGCATTCGCCGCACGCGCCGGGGGTTGAGCGACGCGAGGGCGCGGCCGTGACCAGTACGCAGCGCGCAGCGAATTCCGGTGGCGAAAATGCCACGCCGCACGTTTTCGCCCACCACGCGATGGCCTGCCGGTGGGGCATCCAGGTTCGCGGTCACGACCGCAGGTACGCCGAGCAGGCGGCGGGCGCCGCGTTCGCGGAGATCGATCGCCTCGAGGGCGAGCTGAGCCGGTTCGTGGAAGCGAGCGACGTCGCGCGTCTTTCCCGCGTTCCGCGCGGCGGCGCGCTGCGCCTGGGACCGGATGCGTTCGCATGCCTGGAACTGGCGGCGCAGGTGGGTGCCGACACGCGCGGCGCATTCGACGTCACGATCGGGGCGTGGCTTCGGCCCGGCGCCGTGCGCCGCGACGCCGGGCAGCCGCGACTGGCCCTGGATCGCGCGACCCGCTCGGTCCTGGTGCTGGCAGACGGTGTGGAAGTGGACCTGGGCGGCATCGGAAAGGGTCACGCCGTCGATGCTGCGATGGACGTACTGCGCGAATGGAAGATCGATGCAGCGCTCGTGCACGCGGGGCAGAGCACGGTGCTGGCGCTGGGGGATGGTCCGGCCGGCGCGGGCTGGTGCGTAGCGGTACGCGACCCGGCCGGATGGGACGTGCAGGCGCGGCAGGACGCCCCATCCGCGGACCGTCGGACGGATGACGTCCTCGGGCGCATTCTGCTGCGCGACACGGCGTTGAGCGGCTCGGGCATGTCGCTGCACGGTCCCCACGTCGTCGATCCGCGCAGCGGGGCGGCCGCCCGCCGGTCGGCCGCGTGGTCGCTGGCGCCGACGGCTGCCCTGGCCGATGCGCTATCGACGGCGTTCCTCGTCATGACCGATGCGGAAATCACGGAGTATTGCGCCGCCCGGCCGGAGTGCACGGCGCTGCTCCCGAACGAGAGCGCACCCGGCGCGCCCCTGCGCTGTTTCGGTGCGCCGCCCCACTGGCAGCCGGCCGGCTGAGCCGGACTTCCGCGCGGCCGCCGCACTAGCTACTATTCATGCTTCGAACTCCGGCGTTTCAGCAGGGAGACTGCTCATGCCCCGAACCCGCATCACGCGGCGGCGGTTTCTGCAAAGTGCCTTCACGGCCGGCGCGACTTTCACCATTGTTCCCCGGCACGTACTCGGCGGTCCGGGCTATGTCCCGCCCAGCGAGGTGCTCACGCGCGCCGTGATCGGCACGGGCGGCATGGGCATGGCCGGCCACGTCACGGAAAACGTGGAGGGCCAGCCGCCGCAGACGCTCGCGGTCTGCGACGTCGATCGCAACCACCTGGCGGAAGCGCTGAAGAAGGCGGGCCGCGGCTGCCAGGCCTATACCGACTGGCGGCGCGTGCTGGACCGGACCGACATCGACACGATCCACATCGCCACGCCGCCGCACTGGCACGCGCTGATGGGCATCGCCGCGGCGCAGGCCGGCTTCGACATCCTGACCGAGAAACCGTTCTCGCACACGATCCGCGAGGGCCGCGCCTACGTGGATGCGGTGCGCCGTTACGGCCGCGTGCTCCAGGTCAACACGCACTTCCGCTTCGAGAATTACTACCAGTACGGTGCGAGCCGGCGGCTGCGCCGGCTGGTGATGAGCGGCATCCTCGGCCGGCCGCTGACGGTGCGCGTCGGCGCGGCCCAGGGCTTCAACTGGAAGCTGAAGGAGTGGAGCGGACGGACCGACCTGGCCCCGGAGCCCGTGCCGGCGGAACTGGACTACGACATGTGGCTGGGGCCCGCACCGCGCAAACCCTATCACCCGCACCGGGTGCACCAGAGCTTCCGCGGGTACTGGGATTACGACGGCGGCGGCCTGACCGACATGGGCCAGCACTACCTCGATCCGATCCAGTACATGCTGGGCAAGGATCACACCGGCCCGATGCGCGTGTCCGCGGTCGCACCGTGGCCGCCGCACCCGGATGCGGTCGGCGTGTGGGAGTCGGTCACGCTCAAGTACGACGACGGCGACACGATTTACATCAACAGCGGCGAGTGGGGTGCGGCGGAGCCGGCGCCGTGCGGGGCCTTCATCGAAGGCCCAACCGGCAAGGTCTTCGCCAACTACCGGACGGACCCGCCCGGACTGTTTGAGCGGATCGAGGGAACTCCGGAGCCCGAGCCGCTCGTGAATTTCGAGACGGCCGTGCGGACCCGGCAGAAGACGGGCGGCAACGAGGAAGTCGCACACCGTTCGTGCACGCTGGTCAACCTGGCGGCGATCGCGATCCGCCTGGGCCGGCCGCTCGAGTGGGATCCTTCCAAGGAACAGTTCAAGAACGACGAGCAGGCGAATCGCCTGGTCGAGATGCCCATGCGTGCCCCGTGGCACCTGTAGGTCACCCATGAAGCTGAACACGACATCATCCATCGGCGTGCGTCGCGTGCGGAGCGGCGCACTGATCCTGCTGTGCGTCGCCGCACTGCTCTGGCCGGCGGGTCCGGCGGCGGCCACGCCCGCACAGCGTGATGCGCTCCTGGCGCGAATCGAGTTCAACCAGGCTGAAAAACCGCGTGAGCTCGGCGCCGCGCTGGCGAAGCTGGAGCGCGAGGACTGGGCCTGGCTCTGCGCGCAACTCGTGCCGCCCGGCACGGGCGATGACACCCGGCCGCGCATGGCGCTGGAAGCGCTGACCTGGTATCTCGGCAGCGAAGGCTCGCTCGAACAGCGGACGCGGTTCATGCACGTGCTCGCCGGCGCGCTGCGGTCAGAACAGCCCGCGGTGGTGAAGGCGTTCTACGTGCGTGCCCTCCAGCTCGTCGGCGACCCGCAGGCCGTTCCGGCCCTGGCCCCGCTGCTGGTCGACCCGGAGCTGTTTGACGGGGCGTGTGCCGCGCTGCTGGCCATCGGCGGACCGGAGGCGACCGAGGCCCTGCGGAGCGCGTATCCACGCGCACAGGGCGCGCCTCGCGTCGCGCTGATCGACGCCCTCGGCCAGTCGCGCGACCGCTCCGTCGTGCGCGACCTGGTCGCGGATGCGGGCGGGCCAGACGCACAGGTGCGCTACGCCGCCCTCGCGGCGCTGGCGAACCTCGGCGAGGAAAAGGCTTTCTGGGAGGCACTGCGCCAACTCAAACTCGAGACGCCGTTCGAGCACGCGCAGGCCGACGCGCTGGTGTTCCGGCTCGGCGAACGGCTGCTGGAGCAGGGGGATATTCACGCCGGGGCCAACTTCGCCGCCGGCCTGACGCGGCCCGAGTCGCATGTCCGCTGCGCAGCGCTGGCGTTGACGACGCGCGCCTGGGGCGCCGAAGCGGCGGCGCTGCTGGTGAAGGCCATGGGGGAGGACGATCCGGAGCTGCGGGCGGCCGCAATCCAGCTCGCCGTCCGCGTTCCCGGCAAGGAGGCGACTGAGCAATTGCTCGCGCAACTGCCCGCCGCCTCGCCCACGGGCTGCGCCACCTTGATTGGCGTCCTCGCCCAGCGCGGCGACTACGTCGCGGTACCGGCCGTGCAGGCTGCCCTCCAGCACGCCGATCCGGCGGTCCGCCGCATGGCCGTCTCCGCACTGGCCGTGCTCGCGCGCGAGGGGGCCATCGCTCCAATCGTGACCTGGCTCGAGGGACGGCCCCAGGACGAGAAAGACGCGGCGGCTGCGACGCTGCGTGCACTGCCCGCGCCGGCCTCGGTCGCGTTGGCACAGGCCATCGAGACGGCCGGCCCGGACGGCCAGGTCGTGCTGCTGCGCGTGCTGGGCGAGCGCCGGGCAACGGACCAGGCGCCGGCGGTCTACCCGTATCTCTCGTCAACCGACCGCTCCATCCGGCTGGCCGCGCTCGAAACCGTCGCGCTGCTCGGGGATGAACAGGCCCTGCCACGCCTGCTGCCGCTGCTGCCGGCACTGGCCGAGCAACCGGATGACACGGAGCGCGTCGCGCTGGAGAACGCCCTGGCGGCCAGCGCGCGGCGCGCTCGCGGACAGCGGAAGGCGGGACCGATCCTGGCTGCGTTGCCGACGGCGGAGGGCCCCGCCCGCAGGTCCCTGGTCCGTGTGCTGGGCCGCGTGGGCGGGAGCGACGGCTTCGATGCACTGCGCCGCGCGACAACCGACCCGGATCCGCAGTTGCAGGAAGCGGCGTACCGGGCGTTGCTCGAACTGCCGGACGCGGGGCTGGCGAACCAGACGCTCCAGCTCGCGCGATCGGCCAAGGACGATGCGCACCACGTGCTGGCGATGCGCGCGTACGTGCGCCTCGTGGAGCTGGAACCGCGCCCGCCGCAGGCGACGCTGTCCATGTACGAAGCCGGACTGCACCTGGTGCGGCGGCCGGAGGAGCGACGGCTGCTGATCGGCAAGATTGGCGAAGTGACGCATCCGATGGTGCTCAAGGTGCTCGAGCCGCTGTTGTCCGATCGCGAGGTGCAGGAGGAGGCCGCCGCGGCGCTGCTCAACGTCGCCGAGCGACTCCTGCCGGCCGGCTGGGAGCCGGCGCGCCTGGCGGTGCGGCGGGCCAGTGCGGCGGCGACCTCGGATGCCTTGCGGCAGCGGGCCGCGGAAGTCCAGAAGCGCGTCAGCGAGTACGAGGGCTTCGTGCTCCAGTGGCAGGTGGCGGGGCCCTACATGCGCGACGATGTGAGCGGGCTCGACCTGGTCGACGTGCCGTTCCCGCCGGAGGAGCGGGCCGCGGCCGGGGTCGCCTGGCAAAATCAGCCGGGGGCCGCCGACCCGGCGCAGTTCTGGGTCGTGGACCTGAATGCGAATCGTGACTTGTGGGGCGCGAACCGTGTCGCGTATCTGCGTACCGTGCTGACGTCGTCCGGTGCGCAGGACGTGGTGCTCGAACTGGGGAGCGATGATGCGCTGAAAGTGTGGCTCAACGGCGAGCCGGTGCATCGCTACGCCGGCGTGCGCGGCTGCGAGCGCGGGCAGGACAAGGTGCCGGTGCAATTGCGGCCGGGGCGCAACGAGCTGCTGCTGAAGGTGGTCAACGTCGGCGGGAGCTGGGCGGCGTGTCTGCGCGTGACGGGGGTGGACGGCGCGCCGGTGGAAGGGCTGCGCGTCGAGCTGCCGCCGGTCGCCGGCGAGAGGTAGGGTTTCGAGTTTACGAGGGAGGCAGCATGTGCGGGTACCGTTGGGTCGGCGTGGTCATGGCGGCAACGGTGTTTTCAGCCTTGGATGCGGCGGCGCAGGTGCCGGATGACGTGGTTCAGAAGATCAGGGCGGCGGTGCCGGCCAAGGCGGTGGTCCAGCCCGCCCGGCCGCGCAAGCTGCTGGTCTTTACGCTCTGCCGCGGATTCAAGCACGACGTGATTCCGATCGGGGCTGAGGCGTTGCGCATCCTGGGTGAGAAGACCGGCGCGTACGAGGCGGTCGTCAGCGATGACCCGGCCGTGTTTGAACCCCAGTCGCTTGCGCGGTTCGATGCGGTCTGCCTGATGAACACCACGGGCGAGCTCTTCCTCCCCGCCGATTTCGATAAGCTGTCGCCCGAACAGCGCGCCGCCGCGGAGCCGGCGGACGCGCGGCGCAAGGCGGCCCTGCTCGAATTCGTCCGCGCCGGGAAGGGGCTGGTCGGGGCCCATGCGGCCACCGACTGTTTCTACCAGTGGCCGGAATTTGGCGCGCTGATGGGCGGCTACTTCGACGGGCACCCCTGGAATGAAACCGTCACCCTCAAGCTCGACGAGCCGGATCATCCGCTCAACGCGGCGTTCGGCGGGCGGAGCTTCGAAATCGCGGACGAGATCTACCAGTTCCGCGCGCCGTACAGCCGGGACAAGCTGCGCGTTCTGCTGAGCATCGACACATCCAAGACCGACATGAAGAAGCAGGGGATCAAGCGCAGCGACGGTGACTTCGCCGTGAGCGGGGTGCAATCCTACGGCCAGGGGCGCGTGTTCTACTGCTCGCTGGGCCATC
>CAZVRR010000018.1:0-24357 GCA_964629745.1 uncultured Planctomycetales bacterium
CCTGACGGAGGGCGGCTTTTCAACGCTTCTGAAAGTTCAATCGTCGCTGGACACGCCTGCCCGCCGGCGAAACACTCGTGGCATGGTGCGGCCGACGGAGGAGCGGGTCAGTTGTCATGCGGCGGACGAGCGGGTGCGAACTCCGCCGGCGCCGCGCCTGGCCGAACTCTACGCTCCCATCGCGAGTGATCTCGAGGAGTGCCGCCGGCTCTTTCGCGACGAGCTGATCAGCGATCAGCCGTTCATCAGCGACTTGTGCGCACACGTGAGCCAGTTTCACGGCAAGCTCTTGCGGCCGGCGCTGCTGCTGCTGGTCGGGCGGGCCTGTGGGCGCCTGTCACGCGAGCACCACGTGCTGGGGGCAGTCGTCGAGATGGTTCACATCGCCACGCTGGTGCACGACGATGTTCTCGACGAGGCCGACATGCGGCGCCGGGCCGCGACGGTGAACCGGCTGTGGGGCAACGAGCGCGCCGTCCTGATGGGGGATTTCCTGATCAGCCACGCCTTTCACCTGTGCAGCACGCTGCCCTGCACGTTCGCCGCGCGGCTGATCGGCGCGACGACGAACACCGTGTGCGAAGGCGAGCTGATGCAGGTCGCCAATCGCGAGAACTTCGAGCTGACCGAGGCCGAGTACCTCGACATCATTCGCCGCAAGACGGCCACGCTCATCGGCGCGTGCTGCACGCTCGGCGCGCGCTACGCGGGTGCTGACGAGCAGACGACCGCGCGGCTGCGCGTGTTCGGGGAAGCATTGGGCGTCGCGTTCCAGATCATCGATGACGTGCTGGACCTGGTGGGCGACGAGGCGCAGGTGGGCAAATCGTTGGGGCGGGATGCGGAGATGGGCAAGCTCACGCTGCCGCTGATCCGCCTGTTACAGGCCACGCCGCCCGACACGCGCTCGGAGCTGCGCGCCCTCCTCCAGGAGCCGCTGGCCCGGCGCCGCCGGCGCATGGCGAGCTTGCTGGAGGAGCACGGCTGTCTCGAGGCCGCCCAGCAGTGTGCGGCCGCGTATGTCGCCGAGGCCCGCGCGATCCTTTCGCTGCTGCCGCCCTCGGCGGCGCGGGACAGCCTGGGCGCGATGGTCGATTTCGTCCTGGCGCGGCAGATCTGATCAGCGCGCAGCAGCGCCCTTCTTCCGGCGGTACATGGCCTGGTCGGCGCGCTGGAGCAGGTCGATCCAGGTGGCCGGTCCATCCTCGCGCAGCTCGGCCACCCCCAGGGACAGGGCGGGTCGCGGGCGGACTTCACTCAGCAGTGCCGCGCGCTGCGCGAAGAGCGCCTGGATGCGCGCGGCCACCTCGCGTGCTTCGCCCGGCTCCTTCCCGGGCAGCAGCACGAGAAACTCGTCCCCCCCATAGCGGAACGCCAGGTCGTGCACGCGGATGGAGGTGCGGATCAATTCGCCCAGGAAGCGGAGCAGCTCATCGCCGGCCGCGTGCCCGAGCGTGTCGTTCACCAGCTTGAAGTGATCGACGTCCAGCACGATGCAGGCCAGCCGGCAGCGTTGGAGCTGGCAGCGCTCGAACAGCTCGGGCGCCAGCCGCTGCAGGGCCCGCCGGTTGTGCAGGCGTGTCAGCGCGTCGGTCTCCGCCACGCGCTCCGCGCGGTGTAATTCGCGCATGACGCGGCGCGTCTTGGCATCCACGCGCAGATCGATCGAGTCACGCAGGTCGCACGCCTCCTGGTGCCAGTGCTGCAGCGCGCCGCGCAGCTCCGCAAGAGATTGCGCCAACGCGCCGAGTTCCGACGGCAGCGGTTCGTCGAGCGCGGCCGGCGTGTGCTGCCCGGCCGGCGTGGCCGCCCAGTGCGCCAGGCGCTGAACCGGCCGCCGAATGACCAGGGAGAAGTAGCACCACGCCGCCAGCAGCGCCAGGCCCGCGCCGCCGCCGGCAAGGAGCAGGATGTCCAAGCGCGCCGCGGAGATGCTGCTGCCCCGGTCGACGACGGCGGCCACCAGCAGCGAGCGGGCCGGGTCGGGCAATGTGACGAGCACGAAGCGCGGCGACTCGCTTTCGCTCGTGCGGAGCGGCTGGACCTGAGGCGCCGTAGTTACGTGGGGGAGTTGGGCCGCGATGCGCTCCAGCGGCACATCGGTGTCACGCTGGAGCTCGACGACCGGACCGTCGCCCGTACGCATCCCCACCCAGCGGACTCGGCGGGCGAGTTCGGCAGTTTCACCCGGTTGAGGAGGCTGAACGGCGGGCAGATTCAGCAGCGCCGTCACGACGGCCTGGATCGAGTTCAGCAGCTCCTGCTGCCGGTGCGCCTGGACGCGATACATTCCGCCGGCGGCGAAAAGACCGATAAAAGCGGTCAGGGAAGATAGCAGAATTACCCCCCGCGTCGTCAGGCTGGCGCAAGGCACCGCGCGCGGACTGCCGGACGGCCGTTTCATCAGTGCGAGTATCGGCGCAATTCGCGGCGGTGTGCAGCGTTCAGGCGCTGGCGGCCATGGCCGGCGCGGGCGCCGCAACGGCCGGTGTCAGTGCGGGCTCCGGTTCCGCCGTGCGATCTTCGCGGCGGCGGACGGCCAGGGCCTCGATCGGCGGCAGGTCATCGAGATCGGCCAGTCCGAACACGTCGAGGAACTTTCTGGTCGTTCCGTACAGCAGCGGCCGGCCGACGACTTCCGCGCGGCCCACGATGCGGACGAGGCCCATCTCGCGCAGCCGGTTCAGGACTTCGCCGCACGCGACGCCGCGGATGGCCTCGACGTCGGCGCGGATGATCGGCTGCTTGTAGGCGATGATGGAGACCGTCTCGAGCGCGGCGCCGGTGAGGCGCGTCTGGGCCCGCTGCGCGTTCAGGCGTGCGACCCACGGCTGGAAGCGCGGGAGTGTGAGCATCTGGAAGCCGCGCGCGATTTCCTCGATGCGGAAGGACAGGCTGGCCAGCGTGTACTTGTCGTTCAGAGCGCTGATGGCCAGCCGCACCTCGTTGGCCGTGCAGCCGCCGATCAGCTCAGCCAGCCGGCTGGCGCCCAGCGGTGTATCCGCCGAGAAGAGCAAGGCCTCGACGATTGTCGCCAGCGGCTGCGTGGCGGCGCCGGGATGGGCCGCGACGGCCGGTTCTGACGGCTGGTCGTCCGCCGGCCCGTCGTGCTCGGCCAAGGCGGGCAGCTCGTCGGCCGGTAAGACGGAGCTCTGGTCCAGCGGGTTGGGATCGGTATCCGGGTTCAGCTCGACGGTCCCCGCACGGTCGCTCGACTCCACCTCCATGCGATCAAGCGTGAACAGCTCGTCATCCATGACGTTCAACTCCCTCGCCGAAACATCACATACTGTAGCAGGGGCGGCGGTGCGAATCCAGGGCTAGTGGCGCGCAGAAAATTCAGATGGCAGGACCAGCGGCCCGCGCGCCGCGGACGAAGCGGGCGCGCGCCGGTGCGAGATCGCTTGCCGCGCGAGGCATGCTGACTGATACTCGCCGGCAGGGGCCGGCAGTTGCGCCGACGGCCGCACCGCATCCGAGCCGCGGCCGGCGTCCGGCCGCACGAGGTCTGGTCATGAGCATGCTCCTGCTCGTCGTTTCGGCAGCCGTCGTGCTGCTGGTGGCCTATCTCCTGTACGGCGGGCTGCTGGTCCGCCTGCTGAAGCTGGACCCGCGCCGCGCGACCCCGTCGGTTGAGCTGCGCGACGACGTCGACTATGTGCCGATCGACCGGCGCTTCCTGCTCGGACAGCACTTCAGCGCGATCGCAGCGGCCGGCCCCATCGTCGGCCCCATCCTGGCCGGGGCCATGTTCGGCTGGCTGCCCGCCCTGCTGTGGATCCTGGTCGGTGCGATCTTCATCGGCGGGGTACACGACGTCACGGCCCTCGCCGCGTCCATTCGCCACAAGGCCCGCACGATTGCCGAAGTGGTCCGCGAGCACATGACCCGGCGTTCGTACCTGCTGTTCCTGGCGTTCATCTGGATCGCGCTGGTCTACATCATCGTCGCATTTGCAGACATCACGGCCTCGTCCTTTGTCGGGCAGGTCGAGCTCGAAAACGGCAAGATCGTGAGCGGGCCGGGCATCGCGACGTCCTCGATGCTCTACCTGGCGCTGCCGGTCGTGATGGGTCTGCTGTTGCGTTTCACGAAGCTGCCGCTGGGCATCGCCACGCTCATCTTCCTGCCGCTGGTGGGAGTGGCGATCGTCATCGGGCAGTGGATCCCGCTCGATGTCGCGAGCCTGCTGGGCCGGCTCGGCGCGCTGACGCCCTGGCCGGACATCCCGGATGACGTGCGCGCCCAGCGCATCTGGAACGTCGCGCTGATGGCCTACTGCTACATCGCCTCCGTCGTGCCGATGTGGCTGCTTCTACAGCCACGCGGGCACCTGGGCGGGTACTTCCTCTACCTGGCACTGATCGGGGCGGCGCTGGGCCTGGTCTTCGGCGGAACGCCCGTCAAGTATCCGGCGTTCATCGGCTGGACGAGCGGCGCCGGCAGCCCGCTGTTCCCGTTCCTGTTCATTACGATCGCGTGCGGGGCGTGCTCCGGATTCCACGCGCTGGTCGCATCCGGCACCACCTCGAAACAGTTGCGCTACGAGACGGACGCCAAGCTCGTGGGCTACGGCGCCATGCTGATGGAGGGCATGGTCGCGATCGTCTCGCTCTCGTGCGTGATGATGCTGGCCGCGAATTCGCCGCTGATCACCGGCCCCGGTGGTCCGAAGCCCAACTTGCTGTACGCCAGCGGCATCGGCAACTTCCTGGGAGTGGTGGGCATCCCCGCCGTCTTCGGCGTCTCCTTCGGCCTGATGGCGTTCACGACGTTTGTGTACGACACGCTCGACGTCTGCACGCGCCTGGGGCGCTACGTGGTGGAGGAACTGACGGGCTGGCATTCGCGCGCCGGGCGCTTCTTCGCGACCGCGCTCACCGCCGGTGCGCCGATCTACTTCCTGGTCACCGAGCCGGTGGACCCGATCTCGCACAAGGTCGTGCCGGCCTGGAAGGTGTTCTGGGGCCTGTTCGGCGCCAGCAACCAGTTGCTCGCGGCGCTCACGCTGCTGGGCGTGACGGTCTGGCTGTGGCGCACGCGCCGCGCGACCTGGGCGTTTCTCGTGACCGGGCTGCCGGCGGCGTTCATGTACACCGTCAGCACCTGGGAGCTCCTGCGCATCGTGTCCGCCGGCTTCCGCGCGGGCTTCACCTGGGCGCCGCTGCCCTGGATCGCGGGGCTGCTGGTGCTGCTGGCGCTGCTGATGCTGGTCGAGGCGGTGCGCGTCTTCGTGAGCACCGCGCGAAGGCCGGGAGCGTCCACGCCCACCCCGGCCGCCGCCGCGGTGTGATTCCGCGTGTGCCGCGCGGCCGGCGGAATCGGCGGCGCTACGGCACCAGCAGCTCCACGAACGGATCGATGTCGAAGGCGTTCACGACGCCGTCCTGGTTACAGTCGGCGTTGTCGATCGAGCAATCCGGCAGCGCGAGCGCATAGCCGGCCGGATCGGTCAGGGCCAGGATGAACGGATCGAGGTCGAAGGCGTTCACGACGCCGTCGCAGTTCAAGTCACCCAGCAGGCCCGGGCAGGACAGGTCAAACACGCGTACCGCGTCCACGCCGGCTTCCGTGACCGAGTTGTTCGGCGAGTCGTCCACGGTGAAGCGCAGGCGGAACTGCTCCGTCAGCGGGACGTAGTCCTTCAGGTGCCATTCCCGCGACACCCAGGTCGGCGTGCTGAGCACCTGCTCGAGCAACTGCCACGTCGCGCCGTCGTCGCTCGAGATCTCCACGTCGAGCACGTCCAGGGACGGCGGCACGGTGTCGTCGCAGCCGAACCAGCGCGCGTACTCGAGCACCGGGTCGTCGAACGTGGTCAGGTCCAGCAGCGGGCCGGTCAGCCGCGTTGGGCCGCCGTCCACGTCCCAGTTGCCGGTCTGGTTGCCGGTGACGTAGCACTGGCCCGAGCCGTCGGCGTCTCCGGCCGGCGCTTCCGCGTCCGCGACGGGGTCGCCCCGCTCCCATGCGCCGCTGGTGAGCGACGGATCGTTGCTGACGGTCCAGCCCAGCTCGGTCTCGAAATCGTCGTCGAGCACGGCGGTGACGATGGCGACGCCCACGGAATACGTGCTGGCCGGCGCGGCGGGCGGGCTGAATGTGACGGTGCCCCCGTCGCCCTGCACGCCGAAGTAGTACAGGGCCGTCGTGCCGCACGGTGCGATGGGCAACTGCGCTTCGTAGAGCGAGCCGCCCAGGTAGGTCAGCGCCGTCGGGGTAAAGGCGGCGCCGGAAACGCTGGAGTAGAGGGTCGCGGTGCTGCTGACCACGCTTTCGTAGTTGTCCTCGATTTTGACGAGCAACGTGGTCGGGGCGAGGGGCGAGATGTAGTCCGGCAGCCCCTGGGGGAACGAGAACTTCACCGGGCCGGCTGACCATTCCATCAGGTAACGCGCCGCCTCCCAGTTCTCCTCGGCGGTGGGAATGATCTGGTCGGCCGGCAGGAGAAAGCCGTACGCGCCGGTGTCGCGCAGCTCGATCGTGAACTCGAAGACGCCGGCGCCGTCGTAGCACCAGTCGACCGTCGAACCGCTGGCGGGATAGATCGTGCTGTAGATCGGGCCCCAGTCGTACTGCATGCCGTGCACGGCGAGGATCTCGTCGTGCATCGCCTCGTCCACGGCCAGGAACAGGTCGTTGTCTGCCGGCAGCGTGGAGGAGTAGCCGTACGGCGACATGATAAGTTGCGAGAAACTGTGGTAGCTGATGCCCGAGACGATCCGCGGATTGGCCAGCACGAAGTCGCGGTGGTTCTGCGTCTCCGGCTCCGAGAACGGGCCGGTCCCGCAATAGAGATCATCGCACGGCCAGGTACTGGAGCCCGGCCCGCCCCACCCGACCGCGTAGTTGCGGTTGCAGTCGACGCCGAAGCAGTCGCTGCCCTCGATGTCCCGCCGGTTCTTGCGCCACATGCGGTCGACGTCCCAGGTGTAGGCGTAGCCGTCGGGGTTGATGACGGGGATCACCACGACCTCGATCGTGTCGAGGATCGCGTGGCTGGTCGGGTCGGTCTCGTATTCGGAGACGAGGCGGTCGGCAATCCACATGACGGTCATGGGGCTGATCCATTCGCGCGCGTGAATGGCCGCGTCAAACACGACGATCGGCTTCTCGCCGCCGGGGCTCGTGATGCGCATGGCCCACGTGTTCCGGCCTTCGATCGACGCGCCGATGCTGAACACTTCGCACAACTCGGGATGGTCGGCCTCCAGCGCCAGCAGCCGGGCGTAGATCTGGTCGGAGTCCTTGTAGTCCTCGAACCAGCCGGGGTCGCGCGCGTCCACGTCGCCGCGCGCGGCCAGCGAGGCCCGTTCTGCATCGATCAGGGTTTGGATATCTTCTTGGAGCACCTGGTAAGAGACGCCCAGCTCGGCGAGGCCGTCCATGGCCATGGGCGGCAACAGGTATGCGACCGGGCCGATGCCCTCCGCATCGCTCAGCGGTCGGCCGCCAAGCTGGCGGATGCGCTCGATGTCAGCGGGCTCGCGCACCTGCACGCGCACAAACTTGTATCCATCGTACCGAACCCGCGTGGTCGGTGCGGGGTCCGCCAGCGCACAACTCGCGACCATGATCAGTATCCCGGCGATTCGGCAGCAGTAAGACATTGACGTGTCCTCCAAGGTGCGCGCTGCGCCCGCTCCCAGCGTGCAGGCGTCGATTGCGGTGCGCATCCGGCGGTGAAGGCCGCGTGTGGCCAGCCGAATGATCGCCCCGGGGCAGACGAGGGACCCAGCCGCACGGACCTATTCTACTGAATCGCGGGGCCCCGGCTCAATGCGGTTTTGTGCAATCCGCCTGCCCTTGACGGCCGGCGCGGCAGCCGGGATTCTGCGCCGGGCTGAAGTTCCGGAACCGTGACATGGACAAGCCGAACGCCACCTGCTGGGGAGCCGCAACGGGCGACATGCTGCGGTATCACGATCTGGAGTGGGGTGGTCCGCTGCACGATGATCAGCGGCTGTTCGAGTTCCTGGTGCTCGACGGGGCCCAGGCCGGCCTGTCGTGGGCGACGATCCTCCGCAAGCGCGCCGCGTATCGACGTGCATTCGCCGACTTCGATCCGCAGCGCGTGGCCCGCTTCACCGCGCGCGACGTGAATCGACTCATGAAGGACCCGGGGATCGTGCGCAATCGACTGAAGCTCACCTCTGCGGTGCATAACGCGCAGCGCTTCCTGGAAGTCCAGAGCGAATTCGGTTCGTTCGACCGCTACATCTGGCAATTCGTCGCGGGCAAGTCGCGCTGCGGCCGCTGGCGCTTCTGGCGCGACGTGCCGGCCACGACGCCCGAGTCCGACGTCATGAGCCGCGATCTCAAGAAGCGCGGCTTCACGTTCGTCGGCTCGACGATCTGCTACGCATTCATGCAGGCGGCGGGGCTCGTCAACGACCACCTGATCGGCTGCCCGCGGCGCAAGGACTGCGCAGCGCTGGCCTGAGGCCCGCGCCTCGACGCGCCGGTCTTCTACGCCGGCGGCGCGCTGGCCCGCGCGCCGACGCTACGGCTGCTTGGGCTTGGCCGATGCGTCGCGTGCCTTGCGGGCATCGTCACGGATTTCACGCAGCAGCCCGGCGATTTCCGCGAGCGAGGCATTCGTCGTCTGAAGTTCCTTGATCATCTCGAGGCGCTGCGCGCCCGAGTCGGGCACCTGGGCGTACGCCGGCGCCGGCGGGCGGATCCCCAGCCACAAGGCGCCGGATACCGCGAGCAGCGCGGCGCCCCAGCACCACTTCGTGAAACCCCGCGTTCGCATTTGCGCATCCATCATGGGCTCCCGCTCGCGCCGCTGCGCCGCGCCCGGCGCAGTCCGGCACGATGCGAATAGGATACGCCCGCCTGGTCGCCGCGCCAGGGTGACGCAGGGCGCCTGCCGCCGGCCCGAGCAAATTCAAGAAGCCGCGCGGGAGCCCGTGCCGCCGTGTGGAACGTCCCGGGTCAACGCCACGGCTGACACGGCAGTGGCGCGCCGGGGCTTGTTGAAATCGCTCCGATCGCCCGGGGCCCGATAAGGCCTGCTGCGCGCCGGTTTCGCGCACGCTGCCGGAGAAGAGGGGGGCGCAGTCCGATGTACTGGTTGCGCCGGTCCTTGCGAACTTTCCCATACTGCGGGTAGGACCGGCGCGATCGCCGGTGTGTCCAGGAGGACTCGCGCTCATGTATGCTGCGCCGCATCCCCTTGTTCGTAACACGCGCCGCGTGGCCTTCGTGGTGGGACTGCTCGCGCTGGGAGCCGGCGCGCCGCGGTCCGCCGCCGATGAGGTCGATGACCGGCTGGCAGCGCTGCGCTGGCAGGGACAGGCGGAGGGCTGGACGTTTTCGGTGGGGCGCACGTCGGTGAGCGCGCGGGCGATCGAGGAGGTGTGCGGCCTGGCCGTCCCGGAACAGTGGTGGGTGGGGCAACCGTTCGACGAGATGGGCGGGCCGCGCCTCGGGCTGCCGGCATCGTTCGACTGGCGCGCGGAAGGCGGGTGCACCCCCGTTCGCGACCAGGGCGGTTGCGGAAGCTGCTGGGCCTTCGCCACCGTCGCCCCCCTCGAAAGCAACATCCTCATCAGCAGCGGCCTGTCCGTGAACCTGTCGGAGCAGTGGTTGCTGAGCTGCAACCGCAGCGGCTACGGCTGCGCCGGCGGATGGTACGCGCACGAGTATCACCAGATCGCGACGGACGGCTGCGGCGACAGCGGCGCCGTGCTGGAATCCGACTTTCCCTACGTGGCCAGCGAGGTCGCGTGCGATTGTCCGTACGATCATCCCTACGCCATCGAAGGCTGGGCATACGTCGGCACGGCGGGTGGCGTGCCCAGCACGACAGCCATCAAGCAGGCGATCCTCGATTACGGGCCGGTGTCCGCCGCGGTGACCGTGAACCAGGCGTTCATGGACTACACCGGCGGCGTGTTCAATTCTTGCAGCACTTCGCAAGTGAATCACGCCGTCGTGCTCGTGGGTTGGGATGACGACCTCGGCACTTCCGGTGCGTGGATCCTGCGCAACTCGTGGGGCGTGGGATGGGGCGAAGACGGCTACATGTACATCGAGTACGGCTGCTCGCGAATCGGCTACGCGGCCTGCTATGTACATTATGCCGGCGCGAGCGCGCCGGAAATCCAGGTGAACCCCGCCGCGCTGAACTTCGGCGCGCTGGACGTCGGCGATTCGGACGATCGCACGCTGACCATCACGAACGTCGGCGGCGGCGTGCTGTCCGGCAGCATCTCGACGCCGGACGCGCCGTTCTCGATCGTCGGCAGCGCAGACTACTCGCTCGAGGCGGGGGCCTCGCGCACGGTCACCATTCGCTTCAGCCCGTCCGTGCAGGGTGTGTTCGCCGACGCGCTCGAACTCACGGGCGGCGGCGGCGCCACCGTCACCCTGACGGGCAGTGCGGTCGGCAGCGGGCCCGGCGACCTCTGCCTCGAAGCCCCGCTGATCGGCGACGGCAGTTTCACCGCCTCCACGGTGGGGGCGGATACGCAGGTCGTCGCTTCGTGCGGTGGCGGCGGCAGCGGCGACCTGTGGTGGTGCCATGTCGCGAGCGTCTCGGGCATGCTCAGCATCGATACCACCGGCAGCGCCATCGAAACGGTCTTGAGCGTGTATCTCTCGTGCGGCGGCGCGGAATCCGCTTGCAGCGCCGACGGCGCAACGGGCCTGAGCCTCGCCGTGACCGCGGGCGGGCATTACTACATTCGCGTGGCGGGCCGCCTCGGGCAGGTCGGCGACGTACAGCTCAACGTCACGACCGAGCCGGATTCGCCGGTGATTTCGGGCCGGATCACGACGGCGAGCGGAGTTGCGATTGAAGGTGTCACCTTGACCGGGCTGCCAGGCAGCCCCGTGACCGCCGCCGATGGCACGTACGCCGTGGCCGTGCCGTACTCGTTCAGCGGGGTCGCGGTCCCGCAGAAGACGGCGTATTCGTTCGTGCCGCCGAGCATCACGTACCACAGCCTGACCACGAACCGAGCGAATCAGAATTTCACTGCGGTGCCACCCGAATTCGTGATCTCGGGACAGATCACGGACGGTGACGGCGATGGGTTGCCAAGCGTGTCCCTGCTCGGGCTGCCGGGGAACCCCGTAACCGATCCCGACGGCCGGTACCGCGCTACGGTGCCGCTCGGGTGGGCCGGGACGGTGACGCCCACCCGTAATGGATGTGCCTTCGACCCGCCGCTACGGCACTACGCGGAAGTGTCACGCGATCTGCCGACGGACGATTACTACGCCGAGATCTGGAGCGGGGCGCTGCGGATCGAGTTGACGCCCAGCGGTGCGCGGAGTGACGGTGCGGCATGGCAGGTGGATGGCGGGACCTGGCTGAGCAGTGGTCAGACCCTTATCGACCTGCCGGTCGGTCTGCACACGATCAACTACGCGACGTTGGACCGCTGGACTGCTCCCGATCGCGAAACCGTGACCGTGGCACGCGACAGCGTCCTGGAACTCGAGCGCACATACAGCCAGCGGCTGTACACGCTGCGGATTCAGGGCGCCAGCGACGCAACGGGGCAGGTCCTGACGTCACCCGCCCCGGTCAGCGCGAACCGCTACGCGCAAGGCACGGTGGTTGACTTGACCGCTGTCCCGGTACCTGGTTACGGCGTGCGGAGCTGGAACGGGGCCGACGAGTCGCCAGCCACCGGACAGTTGACCAACACCGTCACGATGACCCGCGATCGCACAGTGACGATCGCGTTCGACATTGACCCGTTCGCCGTGTATGGGTTGTCCGTGAGCGTGCTCGGGGAGGGTGGCAGCGTAACTCCGCCACACGGCACGTATCGCGCAGGCGACATGGTCCTGCTGACGGCCACGCCGGACGAGGGATTCCAGGTAAAAGCTTGGACCGGTACGGATGACGACACGTCCGCCGCGACGGAGAACACGGTCACCATGCATGACAGCAAGGTGGTGTACGTGGAGTTTGAGCCCTGGCGCGACTGTAACGCGGATGGCGTGTCCGATCGTTACAACGTCGCAAACGAGGGTGCGGTCGATTGCGACGGGAATGGCGTGCCGGACGAGTGTGATCCCGACGTCAACCTGGACGGCGTCGTGGATGCGTGCGAACTCGAGGCGTCGGATGACGGTTCACCCGTGGTGACGTCGGCGGTCCCGGCATGCGGGCTGGGGCTGACACAGGCGTTCATTCTTAGCTGTTGCGGCCTGTTCGTGCTGCGTCGCGCGCGGTGAGCGCAGCCGCGGTCGCCTGTCCGCAGCCGTCGCGGCATAATGGCGGGCCCATGGAAGCGCCCGCAGCCGCTGATGTGTTCATCCTGGCATCGGCCAGTCCGCGCCGGGCCGACCTGCTGCGCGGGCTCGTCCCGCGGTTCGAAGTTCACGCCTGCCCGTTTGCGGAGCCGCGCGACAAGCCGGATGCCGTCGGGCCGCGCGCGTGGGCCGAGGCGCTGGCCTACTTCAAGGCACGTGCAGTCGCCGAGCGGCTTCCCGGCCGTCTGGTGCTCGGCGCTGACACCGTCGTTGCGTGCGCGGGAACGCTCCTTGGCAAGCCGCGCGACCTGGACGACGCACGCCGCATGCTCGAGCTCCAGGCCGGCCAGCCGGCTGACGTGCTGACCGGCGTATGCCTGCTCCGCCTGGCGGAGGACCCGCTGCGCACGCGGCGGATCTGCCACACCGACACGACGCGCGTCTGGATGCGTGACGACCCGGTTGAGCGCGAACGCTATCTCGCGTCCGGCGACTGGTGCGGCAAGGCCGGCGCGTACGGAATTCAGGACATTGGCGATCGGCTGGTGGAGCGGATCGCGGGGAGTTTTTCGAACGTCGTGGGGCTCCCGACTGAACTGCTCGATAACCTCTTGAAGGCATTTCGTTAGCGCACGCCCGACCATGTGCGCGGCACCCGCGGCGCGGGATAAAAGCTGGTAGGGGCGCGTCGTCTCGGCTATCATCCCGACTGGATGAACCGGGTCGGTTGGATGGTCGATACGGCTTTCGAGCCTTGCACTCCTTGAGGTTCCGGCCCGGTCCCGTGGCCGGCTGAACTAGGCTCATGACGGCGGTGCCATGGCCTCAAAGCTCGATACAGCTCTAGGCGAGTACCTTAAGCAGATCAAGGGGTACGCGCTGCTGACCGCCGAGAAGGAGCGCGAGCTCGGCCTGCGAATCCGTGCGTTCGCCGAGGCCCAGGACCGCTCGGCCGACGGCTCCGTTTCGCTCCAGGACCTGGAGCGCCTGCGGCGCGAGGCGGCGGAGGCACGCGAGCAACTGGCCCAATGTAATCTGCGCCTGGTGATCAGCGTCGCCAAGAACTTCCGCAACCGCGGTCTGCCCATGGAAGACCTCGTCAACGAGGGCAACGTGGGCCTGATGAACGCGATCGACCGCTTCGATCCGGCGATGGGCTCGCGGTTCAGCACCTACGCCGGGTACTGGATCGACCAGGCCATTCGCCGGGCGATCCAGAACGCGACGCAGATGATTCACATCCCCAGCTACCTGATGGAGCAGATCGGCCAGATGAAGCTGGCGGTCCGCGAGCTGGAAGAGCGCAGCGGCCGCTCACCCACGATGGCCGAGCTGGCCAAGCACATGGGCATCACGCCGCGCAAGGCGGCGGCGATCTCCCACGCGATCCGGGCCTGCACGACGCGCACGCAGGATGCGGCGGCCGAGGGTGAGCCATCGCTGACGGAGGCGCTGCCCGACACGCGCATGCCGCAGCCGTACGAGGCGGTGTTCTCCGAGTCGGACGCCGACTTCGTGAGCCAGATGTTGTCGCGCATCACCGATCGCGAGGCCCTGGTGCTCAAGCTGCGCTACGGGCTGACGCGCCGCGACGGCAAGCGCATGACGCTCAAGGAAATCGGGGAAGCGGTTGGGCTGACCCGCGAGCGTGTCCGGCAGATCGAGAAAGAGGCCACGCGCAAGCTGATGGACTACGTCAAGCAGAATCTCTGACCGCCCGCGCGCGCCGACCTGGAGATTGGATCAAGCCCCGCATGCCGAGCTACGTGTGCCCCATTTGCCGGAAGTCGGTCGAGTACACGGGCGGGCTCCCCGAGTTGTACCCGTTTTGCAGCCCCCGTTGCCGCATGGCCGACCTCGGCTTGTGGTTCCGCGAAGCCTATTCCATCGACCGCGACCTCCTGCCCGAGGACCTCGGGTCAGCCGAACCGCCAGGCGATTCTCCCGCGCCGCGGCCCGACGGTCGCTAAGGTCGTCCGCACCCGTATAATCCGCCTATGGGTTCCACCTTCGTCGAGCACCAGCTTCCCAACGGTTTGCGCGTCGTCTGCGAGGCGACTCCCCGGGTCCGCTCCGCCGCCCTGGCGTTCCTCGTGCGGACGGGGTCACGCCACGAGACTCCGGAGCTCCACGGCGTCAGTCATTTTCTCGAACACATGTGCTTCAAGGGCAACGAACGGCGCACGTGGCACGACATCAACGTCTGCTTCGACGATCTCGGCAGCATCTACAACGCGTTCACCGGCAAGGAGCACACCGTCTATTACGGCTGGGTTCCGGCGCCGCGCATCCGGCCGCAGATTGAGCTGCTGGCCGACCTGGTGCGGCCGAGCCTGCCGCCCGCGGAATTCGACACCGAACGCAAGGTCGTGCTGGAAGAGATCGCGATGAGCGACGACAGCCTCGACCGGCACGTCTGGGATTTCCTGCACCGGCAGGTGTTCGACACGCACCCGCTGGCCCACGAGATCCTGGGCGAGAAAGAGACGATCGAGAGCCTGCCGCGCGAGGCGATGGTCGAGTACCACCGGCGGCACTATGCCCCCGACAACATGGTTGTCCTCGCGACCGGCGCACTGGATCCGCACGAAGTGATGAGCGCGATCGGGCGCTGCTGCGACGAGTGGCAGCGCAACGGCCGCGTCGACCCCGCCCCGGCCGTGCCGCAGATCGCGAGCGGCGCGCGCAAGTTGCGCCTCGAGCGGTTCCAGCAGCAGAACCTGTTGAAGATCTATCCCGGGGTGCCCCATGGTCACCCCGACGAAGAGTCGATCGAGGCGTTCACCTCGCTCTTCGGCGGGAGCAACTCGCGCTGCTTCTGGAACATCGTGCAGCGCGGGATCTGCACGTCGGCGGGGGCGGCCTGGATCAGCTACGCGGACTGCGGCCTGATGGCCCTGTATGCCGAGGGCGAGCCACAGCGTTGCGAAACGATGCTGGCCGCGGTGGAGGAGCAGGCGCGACGGGTCAGTGACGGCGGCTTCAGCGACGAAGAGGTGCAGCGCGTAAAGAACCGCCGGCGGACCCAGCTCGCGCTGGAGGGGGAGAATCCGCGCACGCGGCTGATGCAGATGATCGACGACCTGGAATCCTTCGGGTACGTGCGGACGGTGGAAGCGCGGCTGGCCGCGGTTGAGGCGGTGACCGCGAAGCGCATCGCGGACTACCTCGCGCGGTGGCCGATCACGGGCCCGGGCCTGCTGCTGTCCGTCGGCCCGCGCGACTGGCCGGAGTGACGCCGTCAGGGCAACGGGGCCGGATCCCAGGTCTGCAACAGGTCATCGAGCAGGCTTTCGTCGCCCGCTTCCTCCAGCGTCCAGCTCCCCTCGCTCGAATAGTTGTACAGTCCGGTCCCGTCGAACCAGGCTCCGTCGGCGAGCGAGAGCCACGCGCCGAGGTCGCCCCGCTGCTGCGGCATGCGGAAAGCGGACAGGCGGCCGGCTTCGTCCGTGGCCTCCACCCAGTAGTAGCCGGGCTCCACTTCCGCGCCGACGAGCGCACCGTCGACGAAGCCGTCCATCGGACAACCGCAAAGCGTCAGTGCGAGCGACGCCAGCGAGGTCGCGACCGCCATATGCATGCTGCGTCGGTTCATCACGCCCCTCCTCCAGGGCACGCGGCGAGCGGACGCTTCATTGTAGGCCCGCGGACGCGGCCCTTGCCGCCGGCCGTCCGCGGCGCGCGGATGCGCCGGCGTGGCCCCCGAATCGCCGCGGCCCGCGGCGCCGTCAGCCCCTGTTATCGCACCGGGGGGTTTCCGCGCGCCGGCGTCCGAGTTTCCGTGCCGCCGCCACCCCTTGCGCCGCGTGCGGCTTTATGGCAAAATGGGACCATGGTGTTTCGTGGCTCTCCTCAACAAGGGTCCGGCTCCGGTGCACGGACAAACTGGCCGGTCCGCGTGCTGGGCTGGTCACTGGTGGTGGCGACGGTCGTCCTGGCCGCCGCGCAGCAGAGCGTGGCGTGGCCGCGCCGGTTTGCCGTGGTCGCGCCGGGGCTGTATCGCAGCGGGGAACTGACCCCGGCGCAGCTCGCACGACTTCAGAAGGAGTACGGCCTGCGGCGCGTGGTGAGCCTGCTGAACCCGGCGGCGCCGGAATCGCTGCGCGAGCGGGAGGCGGCGGCGGCGCTGGGCGAGGAATGGGTGAACGTCCCGCTGCCCGGCAACGGCGCCAGCTCTGCCGCCCAGCGGCGCAGCATCCTCGACCACCTGCTCGAGCCGGACGCCGGTCCGACGCTCGTGCACTGTGCGGCGGGCGTAAATCGGACCGGGCTGGCCGTTGCGCTCTACCGCCTGCAGCATGATGGCTGGACGGTCGAGCAGGCGCTGGCCGAAATGCGCCGCCTGGGTTTTGAGGATCTGCCGCAGCATGAGAATCTGCGGCAGGCCTTGCGGGAAGCGCAGAGCCGGCCGTGCGGCGCCGACGCGGGGGTCGCGCCATAGTCTCGCATGCGGGGCGCGAAAAAAAGCGCGTCGCCCGTCACCTACCGGGCGCCGCGCTTGAGGAGGGAGGCCTGTTAGCGGTGGCTCAGGCGACCAGGTCGAACGCCGTGCTCGCGAAGCGCGAGCGCAGTTGCTCGACAATTTCGGCATGGCGCTGGCACACGCGGGACTCGCTGACGCCCAGCACCGTCCCGATCGCGGCCATCGTCAGTTTCTCGTAGTAGTACAGCGTCAGGATCAGCCGATCCTGGTCCTTCAGACCGCGCGTCAGGAATTCGCGGATCAACTCGCGCTCGGTGTGGTGCACCGGGCTGGGCCCCGGGTCCACGGGGATCAACGCGCTGAGCCGCGGATCCTCGCCGCGCTCGCTGCTCGACTCGAGCGGCACGCAGTGGGAGGCCAGTACTGTTTTCTTCATTCGGATGAACTTGTTCAGACTGAGGCCAAGCTGGCGGGCGAGTTCCTCCGAGGTCGGCGTGCGACCACGCTGCGCCTGGAACTGCTCCTCCGCCGCGTTCACGGCGCGCTCGAAGTAGCGTCCCGAGCGTCCGAGCGGATCGATCTCGCGTTGCCAGTCGCGGATCGCGCCGAGGATGCGCTGTCGACAGAAGGTCTCGAACTTGACGCCGCGCCCCGGGTCGAACGAGGTGACCGCGCCGATGAGCCCGTCGTAGCCGGCGCTGGCCAGCTCCTCCGCGGTCACGCGCGGCCATAGCCGGCGGGCGAGGATCTCGGCCAGCTTGTGCACGAGCGGCATGTAGTGTTCGACGAGCCGGTTTCGTGCTTCGGGAGCCCGCGACTTGCGATAGGCCTTCCACGTGCAGGTGATCTCATCCTTCTTCGATCGATTGACTTTCACGTGGTTCTGGCTGGTCTGGCTCGCTTCCCTGGCAGGCATGATCTCCCACTCTCCTTACTCGAACGGATTGCGGGCCGGGCATCGTGGATTGAGACAGCGCGATGGGACCCGCCGATCGATCTCCTCACACCGTTGCCCGACTTATCGAACCGTGCGCGCTGCCCGCTTTAAACAAAATCTCACCGGGAACGATCACGTTCTTTACCTTATTTCATGAAAGACGACGACGAATTTATCACACTAGGTAAAACTGATAAGATAGATAATATGAGTCGCGCGAAATGTCAAGGCGAGGTGTGGAGTGCTTATCGAATTTTTCCGGAAATTGCGCAACCCAGCGCCGCGTCGTCGCCGCCGGGTTGCGTGTAGAGGCAAGTGCGCTTGAATTGCTCGACCGCTCCGCCCCGCGCACAACAACTCTGACGGTCGAGCGCCGCGATGGCGCCCGCGGGAAGGATACGAAGCTGCAATGGTCCTAAGCGAAGAGACTTGCGACGCGAGTCGTATTCTTCGTTGATCTTGCACAGCGCCGTATCCAGCGCCGGAAGAAACGCCGACGGGACCGTGCGGTCCACGTTCACGCGGTAGTAGGGCGGGTCGTCCCAGCAGGGCGCTACCAGGAAGTCTACGTCGATCAGACCCGCGTGGCGGCACGCTGCTCTAACCGCCTCCACGCACTGATTTTCCGTCAGCTTCTCACCGGCGAGCGAACAGACGCGGCCGGCACGGTACAGGAACTCCGCACACGGCGTCTGCCCCACCCGGCCCTGCACTCTCACCACGTCATCGAGGCGGTAGCGAACCAGGCCGGCGGGATTCGTAAGCACGACCGCATATTCCTGGCCATCTTCAAGCTCATGCGCGAGCATGGTTTGCGGCTGCTCAGCTTTCACCTCCGCGACGGGGATGAACTCGAACAGCGCCGACGAGAGCGCCAGCACGCCCGCCGCGCTCTCGTCTTCCAGCGGGATCGTTACGCGGCCTTCACTGGCCAGCAGGCCGATGTCGCGCACCGGGATGGCCCCATACCACTGCCGGAGCCGCGGCAGGTAGAGCCCCATGCTCCCCCCGGTCCAGCACGCCAGGAAGGACAGCCGCCAGTAATCGGCGGGGCGCAGCACCCCGGCGTTCTTGCGGACGCGCTCCAGTTCCCGCGCTCGCTGCGGATCGGCCCGCAGGCCCGGCGCCAGGAGACCGTGAAGCGCGGAATCCGCAACCAGGTCGCGACTTAGCGTTCCGTCGTGCACGTCCCGGATCAGTCGGTCCGACTCTTCGCTCGCCACGCGTGCCATCTGGATCAGCGTCGCCGGGTTGGCGGTTACCGCGAAGCTCACGTCGCGAACGACACCGAAGCGCATCAGCGTGTAGTAGCGTGCCCGTGCGTCGGTAATCTGGGCAATTTCGGGGCGGCCCACGTAGAACCGGCGGACGATGCGCTTCTGCGTCGAGGCCAGCAGGCCGGTGATCGCCCCCGCCGGGATGCCGGTCGGACTGCGGCTCACGTCGTGCCGGCCCGTGCATTGGAGGATCGCGCGCAACGCCGACCCGCGGTGGTCGATCAGCATCTTCACCCCGAACACGTTCCAGCCGCGCCGGTAGTCCTGCACGAATTCCGCCGTGACGGGGATCAGCTTCGGCCGGGCCGTCGTCCCGCTGCTGGTGGCGAACATGAGCACGCGGCGGCCGGGGCTGAAGAGGGCCTGGGTGTCGCCGTCCCAGACGCGTTCGATGGTCGGCCACACGTCGTCATACGAGTGCAGGGGGACCGCCCGCCGAAAGTCCTCGATGCCGCGCACGCGCTCCAGTCCGTACCGGCGGCCGAAGTCGCTTGTACTGACGGTGGCGAGGGCGCGGCGCAGCGCGGCCTCCTGCTGCTGTTTCAGCTGCGCGGTGGACTGCAGGAAATGCCGGTAGGCTGAACGGGCGTGGACGAATGCGAGCTTCGCCGCGAGTTTTTCGATCAGGCTCGCCACGTGAAGATTCGCCGCGTTATGCCGTCGAACTGCGTGCCGTCTGAACTCCGGAGGCCGCAGGTTCCTCGCCCAGCAACTCCGGTCGCGGTGCGAGCGAGACCGCCAGTCCTGCCAGGTAGCGGTCGAAGAACGCGGTGGTGAGCCAGGCGTAGAACTCCGCATGGCGCACGACGGCCTGGTTGTGCCGCGCACCCGGCGCGATCCAGAGGTACTTCGGCTGGCCGGCAAGTGCATAGAGCCGCCGGCTGGCAATCTCCACCGGCAGGTACGAGTCCTTCTCGCCATGAATGAACAGGATCGGCCGCGGTGTCATGCGCTGGATGGCCTTGCGCACGGAAGGGAAGCGGCAGCGGAATTCGCGCCGTGCGAAGTGCATCATCGACCAGCGCAGGAAGCGCCAGAATACCGGCGGGTGATTTTCGTACACGATCCGCACGCGGGCGAAGATGTAGGCCCAGCGCTTCATGAAGTACTCGATGGTCGTGTCGGTGCTGAACGCGCCGTCGGCCACGAGCACGCGGACGCGCGGATCCTCCTGTGCTACAAGCAGGGCGGCACAGGCGCCGCGCGAGATCCCGAAGACCCCGATCTCCGCGGGGTAACCGTGCGCCTCGAGCCAGTGTTCGACGAAGGCGACGGCCCCGCGCATGTCGTGCAGGTCGCGATCGGTGACCCACTGGCGCGGCTCGTAGTCCGGCTCGCACGGGCTCTGCCCGTGTCCGCGGAAGTCGAAGGTGAAGACGTCGTAGCCGCCGGCCAGCAGCGGGGCGGCGTAGCGGGCGCAGGAGAACATGTCGGAGCAGAACTCGTGCGCAAAGACAATCATGCCGCGCCGGGGCACGTCGCCCCCGGCCCGCAGCACCATCCCGTTCAGCGGCAACCCGTCGAACGCGGGAAATGTCACCGGTTCGCCGGTCAGCCGCTCGAAATCCAGGGGATTGCGGGCAAGCGGCGGCTTGGTGGTGCGCATGATGTTCAGCGAGATGCGCACGTACTTGAGGAGTATGAGGGTGGGCACCACGAGCAGCGTGATGATCGTCGAAACGATCGCGACGAGGGCCCAGTTGCGCGCAAGGGCGTCAGTGACAAGCCAGGCTGGGCTCAACAGTCGCTCCGGTGGGAATCCTGCGCGGCCGACCGCGCCTCGGCCGATCACCACCCATCTTAGCCGACGTCCGTACCACGTGCAACCAACTTACGGCTGTGTCTGGGGTTGCGGCGGCTGCGTCAGTTCGAACGCGTCCCGCCCAGCCTCGTCAAGCCACTCGCCACTGGCATGACAGTCGCGGCAGCGCGCCAGCGTGCCGCCGGTGTGACACTGGTCGCAGCGCAGGTTGCCGTGCTTGACCAGGTTCATCGAGTGCTCGAATTCGCCCTCGACGAATGTGCCTGGCTGGCCCGGCACCTCGTTGAGAAACGTGTGGCACAGGTCGCACTCCGACCGGATCGGCTGACCCGCTGCATCGAAATGCCGGCCGTCATGACAACGGAAGCAGCCCGGCGAGTTCAGGTGCCCGATATTCTCGGGGTAGGTCTGCCACGTCACATTCATCGCCGGGAAGAAGTTGCGCCGGTAGACGTCCTGGACGGCGGCGATCGCACGATCCACCTCGGCACGGCGCGTGGCCCAGAGCTGCGGGTAATTCGTCGCGTAGAACGCCCCCAGGGCTTCCTCGATCGCGGTCTCGGCGGTCACGACGTCGGGATACCCGCCAACCAGCACGGCGGCCGCCTCGCGCTTGATGAAGGGCAGACTGTCGTCGATCCGGTCCACGTTCAGCCACAGGTCGAGCGCGTCCTGCGGGGCGCGGAAGTGGTGGGCGCCGCGGTTGTGGCAGTCCATACAGTCCACGGTGCGGAGGATGCCGCCGGGCGGCGGCGCGTCGGCGGGCAGGCCGTCCGAGCGGTAGACCTGGGCCGGGCCATTCTCCGACGTATAGCGGACCCAGGGAATCTCCTGAAGCCGATCGTCCGTGGCGACGTATTCCACGCGCGCGGACAACAGCATGTGAGCATGGATGCCCTCGACGCGCCCGATGGACTGGTCCGCGCCGCCCGTCTTCAGCAGCATGCGAACGACGCGGCGCGTGTTCAGTTCGTCGGGCGAGAAGCGGACGATCTCCTTGTACTGCGAGCCGAAGAACTTCTTCGGCCAGTGGCACTCTTCGCACGTTTCCCGCGCCGGCCGCAGCTCGGTGATCGCGGGCGGAATCGGCCGGGGGTAGGTGTTTCCGAGCACCGCGAACACCTGGCGCGTACCGGAGAGTTTCGATTTCACAAACCAGCCGGCGCCGGAGCCGATGTGACACTCGGCGCACGCGACCCGCGCGTGCGGCGAGTCGGCGAACGCGGTCGCCTGCGGTTCCATCACGGTGTGACAGACCTGGCCACAGAACTCGACCGAGTCGGTGTAGTGGTACCCCTGGTAGGTCGACACGGCGAGCAGGGGCATCATCACGAAAACCGTAAGCGCGATGAAGATGCCCAGCGAGCTGCGCGTGTGAGGATCATTCAGATCGATGCGCGGCAGGCCCGCCGGCCGTCCGCCCGCCCTGGCCGCGACCTCCAGCTGCCGGTGCCGGCGCCAGACGCCGATGGGCACGATGAGGAGGCCGAGCACCAGGATGCCGGGCAGCACCAGCAGGCCGAGAATATCGACATACGGGTTGGTGTGAGGCACCAGCACCGTGAACAGGCCGAACGTGAGCAGCAGGGCGACGCTCACGCCGACGATCATCAGCCCCAGCTCACTGATGGGGTTCTGGCAGAGGCGCGACAGGCGTGTCAGGCCGTGTCGCAGCCGGGTTCGCAGGCTGGACGAAGAGTCCGGTTCCATGCAGGGATCCTCGAGCGTTACGCCTTGCCGCCGGCCGAGTGCGACCGCTTGCGATAGGCCACGATCACGCGGGGCACCCGAACGCCCGGCAGATCGTAGCGGTGGATGGCGGCACGCTCCAGCCCGGCGCGCCGGGCCGGCCCCGCGGCTTGCCCGAGCTCGGCCGTACACGCGGTCTGGGTCTTGAATAGCCAGGCCCAGCCGCCGGGCCGCAGGAACCCGGCCGCGTAACCCACCAGGCTCGGCAGCGCCGCGACGGCCCGGGCGGTCACGGCATCGAACCGGCCGCGGTATTCCGCCGAGCGTGCGAGCTGCTCGGCCCGCCCCCAGGTGGTGCTCACGTTGGCCAGCGCGAGAGCGGCCACGATCCGTTCCGCGGCGGCGAGCTTCTTCTGCGTCGCATCGAGCAGCGTAATGGGCAGCTCAGGATAGACGCACGCGATCACGATGCCCGGCACTCCGCCACCGGCGCCGAGATCGAGCAGACTTCGCGGCCGGTGCGCATCGATCAGTGGGCGCAACGCCAGGCTGTCCGCGACGTGGGCGATCCACGCTTGCGCGGGATCGCGGATCGAGGTCAGGTTCAGCTTCTGGTTTTCTTCGAGCAGCAGCGCGAGGAAGCGACTGAGGCGCTCAAACGTGGCTTCGTCCACGGGATGGCCGGCGGCGGCGAGCTCCGCCCGCGTCATGCGCCGGCAGCGCTGCACTCGGCGGCGCTCAAGCGCGTCGGCGGACGCCCGCGGTCGAACAGCAGTGTCGGCAGGCTTTGCAGCACGCCCGCCGGATCGTAAAGGGCCTCGATCTCGCCGCGGCAGTTGTACCAGCAGGCGCGGCAATGGCGGTTGCAGGTATCGCTGCGCAGCCGGCGGACGATTTCGTGCGCCGAGTGGGTACGGAGATTCGCGACGGTGCGCTCGCGGCGTTCGACGCAGATGGCGACGTCGCCGCGCGAATCGATATTGAAGAAGCCGCGTCCCGCGCGACAGCCGGGCACGCCGCCGTTGAGCGCCTCGTCGAAGCGGGCCAGGAAGTAGGGATTGCTCAGGAAGTTCGGGTACTTGCGGCGCAGCGCGAGCAGGTGCGACGCCACGCGGCCGCGCTGCGGCGCGACGAAGCGCTGCGAGCCGGTCTTGAGGGAGCCGTAGGGCTGGACCATGAAGTACGCGTCGCGCTCGGCGGCCAGCCGGATCATCGGCTCGATGTCGTCGAGGTTGTCGTCCATCAGGACGGTCATCCAGTTCACGCGCTGCCAGGTGAACCGGCGGGCCTGGCTGAAGGCTTCGATCGCGCGCAAGGCGTGGGCATGCGCGCCGGGCATGCCGCGCCGTGCGTCGTGCCGGGCGGCATCGGCGTAATCAAGGCTGACTGAGACGCCCCACAGGCCGGCGGCAAAGAGCTCGTCGGCGAGGCCGGCGTTGGCGAACCAGCCGTTGGTGGTGAGGAAGGGGAAGTGCCACTGGGCCACTTGCTCCACGATTGCCACGATGTCAGGTCGAATCAGCGGTTCGCCGCCGGCGAGGCTGATCAGAAGGGCCCCGAGGCGGGCCAGCTCGCGCGAGCCCTGGCGGAAGTCTTCGACCTTCAAGTCGGCATCGTCTCCGAGGGTGTCTCGCCAGTAGTGGCAGAAGGATCAGCTGTAGTTACTGCGGTAGTTGACCTTCAAAGCGCACCACACGGGGTGTCGGCTGGCCCAGGCACGTGCCAGTTGCCATTTCTTCTGAGTTGGAGACCGCGCCACCGCCAAGTCCCTTCGGCCGATAAGGCCAGGGTCCAGATCGCCGCATGATAGCCCGCGCCCGCCGGCCGTCCAGCGGCTACCCGCGTTCAGACCCGCGGCCCGCGGGAACGATAGCCAGTAATTGTGCTCATTTAAGGAGTTATGTCCTGAACCGTCCGGGTCTGACCGTCGATTTCGGACTTGGCCGATCCCGCGTATCGTGGGAATACGTTTCCCGCGGGGCGGACGGATTGGCGTCAAGCCGGAAGCGGTTCGGGCCGATGGAACATATGCTGACTACCCTCCTTACTCTCG
>CAZVRR010000019.1:0-16984 GCA_964629745.1 uncultured Planctomycetales bacterium
GGGCGGCGGAGCGAGCCGTTCGCGCGGCTCGGGTTCGCGTTCGCCCGGGAGCGGTGCGGGTACGGGCAGCGGCGGCGGCATGCAGCGCGGCCGGCGGCCCGCGCTGCCGCTGAGCGACGGTTTCGGCGGCCTGTCGGCCGCGGGCTGGCTCACGCCGTACGTGAGCGTGACGCTGCTGGCGCCGGGCCTGGAGGCGGCGACGGTCGAGCAGGTGCTCACGCTGGCCGAGGATCCGCCGAAGTCCAAGGACGAGAAGAGCGCGGACAAGAAGGACTCGAAGCGGTCCTCGCGCAAGTCACGCAAGGGTGACACGGAGGAGCCGAAGGCCAAGGAGCAGCCCAAGGCGAAGGAGGAGCCCAAGGCCAAGGAAACGGCCAAGCCCAAGGAAACGTCCAAGAGCAGGGACTCGTCGAAGGCCAAGGAGACGCCCAAGAGCAAGGCTGAGTCCAAAGCCAAGCGGTCCGAGTCGAAGGGCGCGCCGCCGGCGGAGGAGAAGTCCGCGCGCCGCAGTCGGCGCAGCCGCGAGGAGCAGCAGGACCAGCAACCGGCGGCGGAGGAGCAACCCGGCGACGTGCCGGCCAAGGCCGGTGCGGCCAAGCCGGGAGCGGCGAAACCCGGGGCGGCGAAGGCGCTGGAAGGCCAGCTTCCGGCGGCGGAAAAGGCCCGCGATTCCCGCAGTCGTCAGACGGCGCCCGGTGCGCAGCCGCCGGCTCCGCGTTCGGGAACGCGTCAGCCCCCGGTTTCCGGTGCGCGACCGCCCGCGGCGCAGCCGCGCCGCCCGTTGGTGCCGGCGGGTCAGCCGGCCGAATCCGATGCGCTGGAGCAGTTGGCGCGCGAGGCGCTGGCGCGGCGCGCGGCTGCCGGCACGCAGCCGGCGACCACGACGCCTGCGACCCAGCCGGGTGGTGATGAGGGCGTGGTCGAGGGGATATCGGGGATATCCGGTGAGCTGCGCGGGCCGATCGCGGTGATTCCCATCGACAGTCACCAGGTGGCGATCACGGGTGACGTCAGCGACCTGGAGTTCATCGAGCAGATCCTCATGGCCATGGAGGCGACGGCCCCTGCCCCGCAGGTGGAAGTCTTCCCGCTCGTCAATGCGAAGGCGACGGCCCTGGCGCCGGTCATCGAAAAGGTGATCGAGTCGCGGATCGATATTACGACGCGGACGCCGGGTCCGCAGGATCGCTTCAGCATTAACGCCGAGGCACGCAGCAACTCGCTGATCGCGTCGGCCGCCGAGCCGGTGATGGAGCAGATCCGGGAGCTCGTCGCGAAGCTGGACGAGGAGACCATCGGGATCAACGTGCGGGCCGTCGTGCTCACGCACGTGCGTGCATCTGAGGCGGTATCGATGCTGCGGCCGACGATCGAGAAGTGGAACAAGTTGCGGGGGGTGCCGGCGGACTCTCAGGCGACGATCGAAGCCGTCGACCGCAATAACAGCATTCAGATCATCGGTACTCCGACGGACGTGGAGGAAATCGAGCGGCTGATCAAGACGGTCGACGTGGAGATCACGACCGAGGCCGAGGCGATGAGCTTCGTGGCCGCCGACGTGATCCTGATTCAGCTCAAGAACGCCAGCGCGGAAAACGTGGCCGACGTGCTCACCGAGATGATCGAGGAGCAGCAGGACGCGGCGGCACAGGGAGCGGGGGCGAGCGGTGGAACCGGTCGCGGAGCGGCGGGCAAACCCTTTGTAAAAGTACTGAAACTGCGGCTGGCCGACGGGCGCGAGCTGCCCGAGCTGAACCTGGATCGCCCCATCTCGATCGTTCCGGAGACCGGCACGAACTCGCTGATCATCTTCTCGACGCCGAAGAACAACGAGGCGTTGCGCGAGATCGTCGGCGTATTTGACACGCTGCCGATCGGGGCGGAAACCGACGTGCGGGCGATCGCGCTGAAGCACGCGGCCGCCGAGCAGGTGGCGGAGATCATCACGGACGTCTTCGAGGAGGGGAAGAGCGCGCTGGCCCGCCCGGGGCAGGACCAGCTCGAGAATGATGCCCTGCCGCCAGTGCCGCCGACGCCGACGGGCCAGGGCCTGCCGTACAACCTGACGGTGCAGAGCGACGCGCGGAGCAACACGGTGATCCTGGTCGGGCGCAAGGACGCGGTCCTGCTGGCCGCGGGCCTGATCACCGAGCTGGACCAGCCGTCGGTGGAGCTGGGCTCGCACTACGCGATCATTACGCTCAAGAAAGTCACGGCCACGGCGTTGCAGGAGAAGCTGACGGACCTGCTGGACGAGCGCATGCAGGCCCTGGGCGGTGACGAAAACGAGGGCCGCGACAGCGCGGTCATCGTGGCGGACGACCGCTCGAACTCGCTGCTCGTCGTCGCCGTGCCCGACATGCTCGAGATGGTTGAGGACCTGGCGACGCAGCTCGACTCGGCGCCGGATTACCGGCCGGTGGAAACGCACTACCGGCGGCTGGAGTACGCCGACGCGCAGAAGCTGGCCAGCCTGCTCCAGGAGCTGTTCGATCGCAAGGAGGAGGCCCAGGGCAAGCAGTCGAAGGAATCGACCGACACGCTGAACGTGCTGGCCGACGTGCGCAGCAACTCGCTGGTGCTGACGGGCACGCGCAGCTACATGACCGAGGCCGATGCGCTGGTCGACAACCTCGACCAGAAGTTCGACCCGACGGTCGTGTTCGCGGTGCGGCCGGTGAAGCTCAACAGCGCGGCGAACATCGCCAGCCGGCTCCAGGACATGGTCGACAAGGCCCTGAAGGAGCAGGACTCCAAGATCAAGGGCACGCCGATCTACATCGCGGCGGACACGCTGAGCGAGTCGCTGCTGATGGCCGCGTCGCAGGAGGACATGAACAACCTGCAGCGCTGGATCGACTTCCTCGATCGGCCGGCCGAGCTCGGGCGCATGATGCAGATCGTGCCGCTCAAGCGGGGCGTCGCGGAGGACATCGCCCAGGCCGCCGAGGACATCTTCGGCAAGCTCGGCCAGGGCAGCGGCGGGAGCGGCGGCAGTGCGGGAGATCAGGTCACCACGACGAGTGACGAAGCGACGAATTCCGTCATCGTGTTCGCACCGCCCGGGATCCTGCCGCAGGTCGTCGACTTCATCAAGCAACTGGACGAGACGGAAGCCGGCGGCGGCGCGCTGGTCCGCATCTTCAAGCTCAGCCAGGCGGACGCCGAGGACGCCGGCGACCTGCTGAACAGCATCCTCGAGCTCAGCAGCGGGTCGGTCGGCGGCGGCAGCCGGGGCGGCGGCGGGGGCGGCGGCCGCGGCGAAGCGGCCAAGCAGGTACTGCTGCTGTTCCAGAAGGACAATCCCGAGCTGGGCCCGCAGTGGCTGAAGGGCATCCGGCAGGACATCTCCGTGATCGGCGACCTGCGCACGAACTCGCTGGTCGTCACAGCGCCGGCCGAGAGCATGCCGCTGATGGAATCGCTGATTGCAGCGATCGACGTGCCGCCCGATGCAGCGAAGGTACGCGTGTTTGCCCTGCGCAACGCGGACGCCGAGCAGATGGTCGAGATGCTCAACGAGCTGTTCGAGCGCCAGACCGCCGGCGGCAGTCGTGGCGGCGGCGGAAGCGAGGACACCGAGCGCGAGCTGACGCTGGGTCAGACGATGGGCGGCCGGCAGGAGGTCAGCTTCACGACCGATCTGCGGACGAACTCGGTGATCGCGGCGGGCACGCCGGGCTATCTCGACCTGGTCGAGCAGCTCATTCTCGAGCTGGACACGGTGCCGATCGTCGAGCGCAAGACCAAGGTCTACGCCCCGCTGAACGTGATCGCGGAGGACCTGGCGCAGGCGGTGAAGGACTGGAGCGAGCAGGAGAAGCAGCGGCTGGAGGAACTCGGTGACGAGATCTCGCTGGCGGTGCGCCAGGAGGCCGAGGTCGGCGCGATCTCGTACGAGGAATCCAACCGGGTGATCCTGACGTACAACCCGCGGCGCGAGGAGGAAGTGCTCGACATCGTGCGCGAGCTCGACCAGCAGCCGGCGCAGGTCAGCATCGAGGTGCTGATCGTCGAGGTCTCGATGGGCAACAGCGTCGAGCTGGGCGTCGAGTTCGCCTTCCAGGACATGCAGTACATGAAGGCGGGCGCGTCGGATACGACGACGTTCGACTACGTGGGCGGCACGGACGTCGGGGCGGCGGGCGCGGGCCTGGGCGGCTTCACGTTTACGATCACCGGGCGCGACTTCAACTTCCTGCTGCACGCGCTGCAAAGCGAGAACAGCCTGAACGTGTTGAGCCGGCCGCACATCGTGGCGATGGACAACCAGGACGCGAGCATCGAGATCACCGACAGCGTGCCGTATGCCTCGGGCAGCGCGACGACCACCGGCGGCAGCGTCCAGACAACCGTCAGCCGCGAGGACGTCGGCATCAAGCTCGAGGTGACGCCCCACATCAACCCGGACGGCTACGTGCGCCTCGAGATCCGGCAGGAGGTCTCCGACCTGAGCGATTCGACGATCGCGGTCGGTCCCGGCCTGACGGCGCCGATCTTCAACAAGCGCATCGCCGAGACGGTGGTGACGGTGCAGGACAACGAGACGGTCGTGCTGGGCGGGCTGATCCAGTCGCGTGACTCCAAGACCGAGCAGAAAATTCCGCTCTTCGGCGACATCCCCGTGATCGGCTCGGCCTTCCGGTTCCAGGACGACGACACGCGGCGCTCCGAGCTGCTGGTCATCCTCACGCCGCGCGTGATCCGCACGAAGGAGGATTACCGCGAGCTGTCGGTACGGGCCCGCGACGAGACCGGCGTGATTCCGGAGGACGTGAAGCTGAATCCGCTGATGCGCGGCCTGCGCGTGAAGCCGGAGGACCTCGTGCCGGCAGACGACGCGCAGTTGCTCGGCCCAGAGAACGGGGTGGAGGCGGCGCCCGCCGTGCGCGACGAGGGCGCCCGGGACGCCGACGAACAGTACGGACCGGCGACCCCGCCGCGTCAGCGGCGCGAGGCGGAGCCGGGCGCCGATGTGGAGTCCTATGACGTGCCGATCAGCATGCGTTCGCGCAACGGGAAAGGATAATCAAGATGCGAGGCCGCGATCGGCGTAAGCGGGCTTGGCACTTCGGCGCGCTGCTCATGCTGCTCGGAACGTGCGTGAGCACGGGGTGCGAGACGCCGCCCGGGGCGAAATCAGCGGGCAAGCCGGCGGCGCGGCCCAAGGCCAGCACTCCCGAGGCACGGCAGACCACGGATTTCGATGCCGGCCAGGTGCAGACGTTTGACGACATCACCGCGATCTATCGCTATTACATGGAACCGCCGTGGCTGCGCAACTCGGAGGGCCGCGTCGTCGGCTTCAAGGCGACGCTCGTTTTCTACTCGGCGCAGCAGGGCAGCGGCGTGTTTGTCCCGGGCACGATCATGGTCTGGCTGTACGAGATCGAGCGCAAGCCGCGCGGCAAGGCGGAGCGCAAGTTCGTGCACGGCTGGGAGTTTTCCGAAGAGCAAGCGATGGGGTTCCGGCTGCGCACGCCGTCGCCGCTCGGATACCGGTACGGGTTCATGCTGGCCTGGCCACCTGAGCTGGACCTGTCTGGGAAACAGGTCGAGGTGGTCTTCGGTTACCAGCGGCAGGACGGCACGATCCTGGACGAGCCGGGCAAGCGCTTCGAGGTTCCGGCGATGGAAGGGGGCGGCGGCGAGCGCCGTGTGCCGGTGCCGCCCTCGCAGCAGAAGGCCGGCCGAAGCCAGGGTCCGCTGCCGCCGTCGGCGATGGAGCCCGGGCAGCGTTCGCCGGCCCGTGCCGAGCCGGCCGAGCCCGAGCAGCCGGTGACGCGGCCGCGGCGGGAGCCGCCCGCGGAAGAGCCGGCCGAGCCGTCGCCATGAATTGGATGCCCTGGATCGTCAGCCTGGTGGTGGCGGCGCTGTTGCAGACGACGCTCTGGCATGCGCTGCCTGACCTGCCGCTGGTGCAGGTGGAGCCGCTGTTTGCGCTGGCGCTGCTGGCCGGGCTGCTGGTGCCCGCCGCGGATGCGCGGCTGGCGGCCCTGTTGGCGGGGCTGGCGGCCGACCTGACGTCGATCGGGCCGATGGGTGTGCACGCGCTCGCGTATGGGATCACGGGTCTGGCCATCACGTACGTGCGCGACGTGATTAATCGGCACGTGTGGCTGGGACGGCTGGTGATCACGTTTTTGTCGGCGCTGCCGGCACAGGTGTTGGTTGCGCTGCACCTGCGGTACGTGCAGGGCGGGTCCTTCGCGCTTTCCGAGCTGCTCGGACACGGATTGGCGACCGCGCTGGGGACGAGCTTGTTCGTAGCGCTGTTGACCCTGCTGCCGCGGCTGGCGCCGCGCCGCGGTTTCCGCGGCCGGGCGGCCTGGTCGCGTCGCTAGATTCGACATACGAAAACCGCGGTGCTTGATCGTGCCACGGATCTGCGAGCGGTGGAGCGTGGTGGGCAGCGCATCGGTATCATGATCGTGTTCACGCGCGCTGGCTTTTCGGGGTGGCGTGACTGGTAGGGTGGCGTCGGCGCAGTGGCTTGGGGCCACGGCCCGCTGCGCGGACCGTGCCACACCGGTCAAGTGAGAGCGACGGTGGCGCCGAGCGCGGTGGGTTGGGGGCCACGGCCCGCTGGGCGGACCGTGCCACACCGACCGTGCCACGCCGGTCCTGGAAAGGTGCAGATTCTTGTCGGCCTGCGCCCGTAATCCCTAGAATAGGGTGGGACTCAGGCCCCTGGCCGGGTGGTCATGGATGCTGAACCGCTGGATCGGCATTGTGTGCGCGATTGGCATGCTCGCGGCGAACGCGACGCTGTTCGTGCGCGACATTCTGCCGAACTGGCGGGCAGGGGAGGCTCCGCCGCAGGAGGATTTCTCGGCGGAGTTCGGCGAGCGGCGGGAACAGGTCGGGATTTACACCCCGGACGGCGAGCTGTTCGGCCGGAGCTGGACTGTCAGCACGCTGGACCCCGTGTCGCTGGAAGTGACGTCGCTCACGCTGCTCTTTCCGGCGCCGCTGGCCGGAGGTGTCCTGACGCCGGAAATGCGCGTGGAAACCACGTTGCGTTACACGCGGCCGAGCGGGATGCTCGATGAGCTGACGATGCTCATCCACGGGCTGTCGAAGAAGGTGCGGCTGCACGGCGAGCACATGGAGCCGGACGAGTTTGCCTGCAAGTGGCAGGTCGGGCTCGCGCATGAAGGAGCGTTCGTGCTGAGCGCGGAAGAGACGCGGGCGTTCAGCGACGTGCTGCGGCCCTTTTCGCGGCTGCACGATCTGTACGTGGGCCGCACGTGGCAGCTCAACCTGGTGAACCCGTTGAACAAGGTCCTGCCGGGGCTGAGCTCGGAGACGCTGCTGGAGGCGCCCGAGCTGGCGCGGGTCACCGGGATGGAGACGATTGAGCACCGCGGCGCGCGCGTGGAGAGCTTCGTCGTCGAGGCGAACCGGCTGCGGGCCTGGGTGGCGCGGGACGGCACGGTGCTGCTGCAGGAGATCGAACTGCCGCTGCTGGGGCGGCTGTCGTTGCGCGACGAGGCGTTCGACGAAGCAGGCTACCGGGACGCCCAGGGTACGCGTGCCGCCCCGTGAGCAGGACATGATGGATCGCGAGGCAGACAATCCGGGCAGGCGCGACGACGGTGCCGAGCCGGTCGTGACGGTGCGGCTGGAGGGCGTATCCAAGTCGTTTGGCGAGAAGCGCGCGGTCTGCGAGCTGACGCTTTCCCTGTACGCCGGCGAGGTCTTTGCTTTCCTGGGACCGAACGGGGCCGGCAAGACCACGACGATGAAGCTGACGACGGGGCTGCTGCGGCCGGATGGCGGGAAGATCGAGGTGTGCGGCTTCGATGTCCTGCGTGCGGCGCGCTCGGCGAAGCAGCGGCTGGCGTACGTGCCGGATCAGCCGTTTATTTATGACAAGCTGACGGGGCGCGAGTTCATTCACTTCACCCGCGAGATGTACGGGATCCCCGCGGGCACCGCGGACGAGCGGCTGGCGGAGTTTCACGCGCGGCTGGGGATGGACGGCTTCCTGGACCAGTTGGCCGAGACGTACAGCCACGGCATGAAGCAGAAGGTCGCGCTGGCGGCGGCGCTGATTCACGATCCACAGGTTCTGATCGTGGATGAGCCGATGGTGGGCCTGGATCCGCGCACGATCCGCGTCACCAAGACGATTTTCCGCGAGCGTGCCGCGCAGGGCGGGACGGTCTTCATGAGCACGCATACGCTTGATATCGCCGAGCAGGTCGCCGACCGCATCGCGATCGTGAACCACGGCCGGCTCGTGGCGCTGGGGACGCTCGCCGAGCTGCGCCGGCAGGTGGCCCTGGACGGCCGGCTGGAGGACATCTTCCTGCGGCTGACCGAGCCTGCCGGCGACGCCCCGTGAACCGTGCCGCGTGACAAGCGGGCGCTGCCACGATTCAATACCCGTCATGAAAATCACGCGCGACATTCCCGAGACGCGCGCCGCGGTCGCCGAGGCGCGCCGGGCGGAGCGCCGGATCGGGCTGGTGCCGACGATGGGCGCGCTGCATCGCGGGCACACGTCGCTGATTGAGGCGGCGCGGGGCGACGGCACGTTCACGGTGGTCAGCATCTTCGTGAATCCGACCCAGTTCGGTCCGAACGAGGACCTGAGCAAGTACCCGCGCGACGAGGCCGAGGACCTGCGGGCGTGCGAGGAGAGCGGCGTCGACCTCGTGTTCCTGCCGCCGGTCGAGGAGATGTACCGTCCCGATGCGGTCACGAAGGTGCACGTGGCGCGGCTGACGGAGACGCTCTGCGGCGCCACACGGGCCGGGCACTTTGACGGCGTGGCCACGGTCTGCACGAAGCTGTTCAACATCGTCCAGCCGGACGTGGCATACTTCGGGGAGAAGGATTTTCAGCAGCTGGTCGTGATCCGGCGCATGGTGCGCGATCTCGACATGCCGCTGGAGGTCGTGGGTTGCCCCACGATGCGCGACGAATCCGGGCTGGCGCTGAGCAGCCGCAACGCGTACCTGAGCGACGCGGAGCGCCAGCAGGCCACCTGCCTGTATCGTTCGCTGCGCCTGGCGCGGGACAAGATTCACGCGGGGGAGCGGAGCGCGGCGCGGATCACGGCGCTGATCCGCGATACGATCGAGGCCGCCGGTCCGGCGCGCATCGATTACATCCGCCTGGTGGACCCGGATTCGATGCAGCCGGTCGAACGGATCCCGGGCCCGGTGCTGGTGGCACTGGCCGTGCGGCTCAGTTCGGCGCGCCTGATCGACAACCTGCTCGTGGATCCGATGCGGCGTGGGAGCTGACGCGGCCGCCGGCGTGCTGCGGAGGAAAACCTGCTCATGATTCCAGTGCTCTTTCGCATTCCCGGGATCAACCTGGACGTGCCGGGCTACGGCTTCGTCCTGATGCTCGGGTTCCTGCTGGCGGTGATGTGGGCGGTGCGGCGCGCGGTGCGTTCCGGGGCGAACCCGGACATCGTGCTGAACTGCGCGTTCATCGCGCTGCTGGCCGGCGTCGGCGGGGCCCGCCTGATGTACGTCGTCCACTACTGGGACCAGTACCAGCGCTACGGTGCGGCGCTGGACGTGTTCAAGGCCGCGCTCGACTGCCGCAAGGGCGGGCTGGAGGTCTACGGCGGATTCCTTGCGGCGACGATCGGCACGCTGATCTACTTCCTCGTGCGCAAGCACTCGCTGCGCTGGTATTTGGATATCCTGGCGCCGTCGGCGGCCCTGGGGATGGGCCTGGGGCGGCTGGGCTGCTTCCTGAACGGCTGCTGCTGGGGCAGCGTGTGCGACCTGCCGTGGGCGGTGCGGTTTCCGTTCGGCAGTCCGGCGGCGGCGCAGCACTGGCACGCGGGCGAGCCCGGTATGGATCTGCCGAAGGAGCTGATCTGCGTCCTGCCGGGCGGAATCGGGGCGGACGGGCGGGTGGCACACCCGCTGTTGCGCGAAGTGCTGTGGGTGAAGGAGTCGGAGATCGAGCGTGAGCTGGCGAAGGCGCGCCCGATCTATGATCTGAAGGCCAAGCTGGCGCAGGCCCAGACCGAGGCTGAGCGGCAGGCCATCCAGGATCAACTGCGGCAAGTGCGCGACAAGGCGCCGCCGATCAAGTATGCCGATATTGTCGACGCGCTGCTGACGCACCATCTCAGCCTGGGCGAGCTGAAGGCGCTCGCACGTGAGCACCCTTCGCAGCCGGTGCATCCGACGCAGCTCTATTCCGCCCTGACGCTCACCATCCTGGCGCTGTTCCTCAACTCGCTGTACTGGCGCCGCAGTCGCGACGGCGTGGTCATCTGCACGCTGCTGGCCATCGAGCCGTGGACGCGCTTCGTGCTGGAGATCCTGCGGGCGGATAACCCGACTGACACGTTCTCGCTGACGGTTTCGCAGTTCCTCAGCCTGATGCTTTCGCCCATCGGTGTGATCGGGCTGCTCATGCTGCGCCGGCTGCCGGCGCGGTCGCCGCGAGCGCAGCGCTGGGAGCCGCCGCCGCCGGCGGTACCGCAGACCGGGAAAGCCAGGCCGGCGGCCCGGTGAGCCGGGCTGGTGGCAGGGGGGTGTGGGAAGGCGTGGCCGCGGCGTGGAACTACGTCTCGTGCCGGCTGAACCACACGCCGGCCAGCGTCTGCGCCAGGAGGCGGCAATCCAGCGCCAAGCTCCAGTGGTTGATGTAATGCACGTCGTGCTGGATGCGCTTCTTGAGCGACGTGTTTCCGCGCAGGCCCTTCACCTGGGCGTAGCCGGTCATGCCGGCCTTCATCTTGTGCCGCAGCATGTAACGCGGCACCTCATGCTTGAACTGGTCGATGAACTCGGGGCGTTCGGGGCGCGGGCCGACGAGTGACATCTGGCCGGCCAGGACATTCAGCAGTTGCGGCAGCTCGTCGAGGCTGGTGCGGCGCAGGAAGCTGCCCAGGCGCGTGCGCCGGGCATCATCGGTTGCGGCCCAGACCGGGCCGGTCTCGCGCTCGGCGTCGAGGTGCATGGTGCGGAACTTCAGCATCGTGAACTCGCGGCCGTCCAGCCCCATGCGGCGCTGGCGATAGAACACCGGCCCCGGGCTCGTGAGGCGGATGGCCAGCGCGATCACCAGCATGGGCAGGCTGGCCAGCAGCAGGGCGAGGCTGCCGAGCGCGATGTCGAAGCCGCGCTTCGTCACGGCGTTCCAGCCGACGAGGGGGCTCTGTCGCAGCGAGAGGATCGGTACGCCATCGAGGTGACTGATCGAGGGGCGCACGGCCCAGAGCGGGTTCAATTCCGGGACGAGCCGCACGTCGGCAGTGCTGGTCTCAAGCGCCTGAACGATGGTATCGGTGAGATGCGCCTGGTCGGAGGGCAGGGCGAGGAACACGCAGTCCACGGGGTACTCGGCGAGGATGCGCTCCACGTCGGCGAGCGGGCCGCGCACGGGCACGTCGCGCCAGGCCCCCGCCCGGCCCGCCGGGCGATCGTCGATGAAGTACGCGACCTGGATGCCGGTCCAGGTGTGGCGCTGCAATGCAAAGTACAGGCGCTGCGCGTTGCGCCCGCTCCCGATGATCACGGCGCTGCGCTGGTTGTAGCCGCGGCGGCGCAGGGCCTGCAGCGTCAGCCGACCCACCCCGCGGAAGAGGGCGAAGCAGGCCGTGCCGACCACGGCATAGGTGGCCACGAAGCCGCGCGAAATCTTGTACGTCTGTGGCATGACGTAATCGATCACGATCACGATCACGACCGCCACGCAGAACGCCTTCATGATGTCGCGGGTCTCGCGGAAGGGGCGATCGCTGCGACGGGGTCGGTAGAGCCGAACCCGGGCGAACACGAGGATGTGGGCCAGCACAACCGGCCCCAGCATGGGCAGATACTTGTCCGTGAGGGCGGGCACGCCCTTGGCCGGGTCGACCGGCAGGAATTGGAAGCGGATCCAGTAGCTCGCCAGCCACGCCACGATGACGGCCGCCGCATCGGCGAGCACGAGCAGGATCAGCATGCCCTGGTTGTGTTGCTTTAGCATCAGCCCGCCACGTCAGTTGCATATCGTGCCGCGCCACCCGCGCCTGCATTATGCGTCGCCGCGCGCGTCCGACAAGGGCGGGCCCGGCCGACTGGCCAGCGCGGGTTGTCAGCACGGGACGTTTGATTTATAATACAAACGCTTGATTAATATACTCTACTGCCGAGGGAGAGTGTGCGGTTCAGGAAGGGCAAACGCAACAAAGGGCGTGCGGCGGAGGGTGCGGGGCGGTCCGGGGCGCGCGGCTGGCTCGCCCGGCTGGGCGTCATGGGTTTCATGTTCTTCCTGTTGAAGGGACTGCTATGGCTGGCCGTCCCGGCCGTGTTACTCAACGCGCAGTGCGATCGCGCAGCCTGACGCGTCGCGCGCGGCGGTGATGCTGGAGGGTGATCACGATGACCGGCCCGGAATCGATCAGTCAGCAACTGCGCGAACGGACCCGTGCACAGCATCGCCGTGCTGAAATGGGGCGCCTCGAACAACTGCTGGTGCGCGGGCGGGTCGACCGGCTGTTGTACTGCGCGTACCTGGCGCAGCGCTATCACGTCCACAGCGCGCTGGAGGCGCTGCTCCGGGAAGCAGCCGCGCGGGATGCGCGCATCGGCGACATTGCCGTGCCGGCGCTGTTCCAGGAAATGAACCTGCGGCGAGACCTGGAGTTCCTCTGCGGCGCCACGTTCGCGATTGAGCCGCTGCCGGCGACGCGGCGGTTGCACGCGGATCTCTGCGGCCTCGCGGACCGCGCGCGCTGCGGGCTGCTGGGGGCCGATTACGTATTCGAGGGAAGCAAGAACGGGGCGCGCTACATCGCCGAGCGAATCGGACCGGCGCTGGGGCTCCTGCGCGCCGCGCCGGGCCTGCTCTACCTGGATCCGCACGGGGCGCTCCAGGGTGCGCTGTGGCAGGATTTCAAGCAGCGGCTCGATGTGGCGGAATTCTCACGCGCGGAACAGCAGGTGATGATCGAGGCCGCGTGCGCGACGTTTGAATGCGTGGCGGAAATGGATGATGAGATTCTCGCCGCGTGTGGCAGCGCTCGGAATGCGACGGAGACGCCGGCGGCCGAAGGTGCGGCGGCCGAATTATCCCCGAATATCGTGCGGGGGGCGTGAGGATTTCAGGCTGCGCTCGGCCAACTCGACCGCGGCGAGCACCCCCTGGGCCTTGTTGATCGTCTCGTCGTATTCCGCGGAGGGGATGGAATCGGCCACGATGCCCGCGCCGACCTGGGCGGAGACACGGTAGGTGCCTTCCTCGTCCGGTTGCAGCACCAGGGTGCGCAGGGCGATGCACGTATCCATGTTGCCGGCCAGGTCGATGTAGCCCACGGCGCCGGCGTATGGCCCGCGTCGGACCGGCTCGCACTCGTCGATGATTTCCATGGCCCGGACCTTCGGAGCGCCGCTGACGGTTCCGACGGGCAGCGTGGCGCGGAGCGCGTCGAACGCGGTCTTGCCGGGCGCGAGCTCTCCTTCCACGGTGGAACTGATGTGCATGACGTGGCTGTAGGATTCGATGGCCATCACGTCGCGCAGCCGCACGCCGCCGGGGCGGGCCACCCGGCCCACGTCGTTGCGACCGAGGTCGACGAGCATGATGTGCTCCGCGCGTTCTTTCGGGTCGGCGAGCAGTTCGTCGCGCAGGCGGCGGTCCTCGGACTCGGTGCTGCCGCGCGGCCGTGTGCCGGCCAGGGGGCGGTTGGTGACGATGCCGTTTTCGACGCGGCACATCACTTCGGGGCTGGCGCCCACGAGGACCACCTCCGGGGTTTTCAGGAAGAACATGAAGGGCGAGGGGTTGATCACGCGCAGGGCGCGGTAGATATCGAGCGGGTCCGCGGCGGTGGTCGTGGTCAGGCGCTGGGAGATCACGACCTGGAAGATGTCGCCGGCGCGGATGTACTCCTGGCAGCGCCGCACCGTGTCCTCGAACGCGGGGCGCGGGATGCTGCTTTCATAGCGGGCCAGGTCGGGGCGGGGCGGCGGCAGGTGGATCCGGGCCGGCGGCAGGGGCTGGGGGCGATCCAGGGTTGCGACGAGCGCCGTGACGCGCGTGGCGGCCTCGTCATATGCGGCGCGCAGGGCCGCGGTGTCGGCGCCGCTCTCGATGCGTGCCAGCGCGATGGCGGACAGCGTCTTGCGGACGTGGTCGAAGATGATCAGCGTCTCGTAGACGTCGAAATGCAGGTCGGGCAGGCCGCGATCGTCCTCGGGCGCGTGGGGCAGACGCTCGTAGTAGCGGACGGCATCGTAGGCGGCATAGCCCACCGCGCCGCCGAGGAAGCGCGGCAGGTCCGCCAGCGGTGCGCTATGCCAGGGGTGCAGCAGTCGCTGGAGATCGGCGAGGGGATCCTCGCTCATGATTTCGTGGGCGGTCTCCGTGCGGTAGTCCGCAATGCGTACTGCCTCGCGCGTAGCGGCGAGCGTCAGGGCGGGGTCGGCGCCGAGGAAGGAGTAGCGCGCGATCTGCGCGCCGCCGACGACGCTCTCCAGCAGGAAGGCATTGGTGGCCTGGGCCTGGAGGCGTGCGAAGGCGCTTACCGGCGTCAGCTCATCGCAGAGCAAGGTGGCGACGACCGGCACGCGGTTGTACGACGCCGCGAGGGCCGCGAACTCATCGAAGCTGGGTTGCAGTGCGCTCATGCCGTTCCTGGCGCGGGGGCCGTCGGCTGCGGGTGCGCCGTCGCTGCGGCATCATAGGTAAGCGGACGGGGCGGAGCCATACAGGCGGGGCTTGAGGAACGGCAGCGGGTGGGAAAAGCGGCCCCGGAGCCGGGCTCACCCAGCGGGGAGCCCGACTCGCGGGTTTAGTCGCCCCGGCGCTACCGCCTCTATCTGGAGAGTCGTGAAAACGGGGCCTGCGCAACGCGCCGGACGGCGAGAATCTGTGCAGCGCGCGGGTGCGATCGACATAAGGCTTTTCATTTCCTGACCTTAGACAGGCAAGAATTTTTTCCAGCGCCGCAGGTCTTCCCGGGGGGCGGGGCATGGGACTTGGCGCGCCGCGGGGCAATCGCCGATCTCGGGCGCGCCGTCCAGCCGCTCGCGCGGCCGGCTCTGTTGGGAGCCACCCAGCCCCGCGCAAACCTGCTCACGTCGGAGTCGCCGGGTATACTTCCCGATCTGTTTCGGAGTTTTGCGACCAACCGGAGTGTGCAGCATGGCCGTGCAGTTGCGTGGGCGAAGCCTGTTGTCGATGAAGGACCTGACGGGTGAAGAGATCAGTGCGATCCTGGACCGGGCTGCGGCCCTGAAGGCCGATCGGGCGGGGACATTCCGGGCGGCGCCGCTGGCGGGCAAGACGCTGGCGATGATCTTTCAGAAACCCTCGTTGCGAACGCGCGTCTCGTTTGAAGCCGGCATGACGTTGCTGGGCGGGCACGCGATTTACCTGGCCCCGTCGGACATCAAGCTCGGGCAGCGCGAGACCACCGAGGACATCGCGCTGGTGCTGTCGCGGTTCGCCGACCTGATCATGGCCCGCGTGTTCGGGCACGACATCGTGGAGGACCTGGCCAGGCACGCGACGGTCCCCGTGATCAACGGCCTCAGCGATTTCGAGCACCCGTGCCAGATCCTGGCGGATCTGCTGACGATCCGCGAACGCAAGGGCAAGCTGGCGGGGATCAGCGCCGTCTACATCGGCGACGGCAACAACGTCGCGCACTCGCTGATGTACGGGGCGGCACGCGTCGGCATGCACATGACGGTCGTGACCCCGCCGGGTTTTGAGCCGCAGGAGCGCGTCACGCGTGAATCGCAGGAACTGGGCCGGCAGACCGGTTCGCGCATCCGCGTGCTGAACGATGTGAAGGAAGGCGCCACCGGCGCGGACGTGTTCTATACCGACGTGTGGGCATCGATGGGGCAGGAGGACGAGGCGGAGGCGCGGCGGAAGAAATTCGCCGGCTTCCAGATCAGCCGCCAGCTCATGCGTCACGCCAAGCCCGACGTGACGATTCTGCATTGCCTGCCCGCGCATTATGGCGAGGAGATTGAGTACGAGGCCTCGCGCACGCCGAACTCGGCGATTTTTGACCAGGCCGAGAACCGCATGCATGCGCAGAATGGGTTGATGGTGTTGTTGGGGAAGTAGGGACACAGGGACATGGGGACATAGGGACATAGGGACATAGGGACGAAGGGACAGGGACGGAGGGGAGATGCAGTGATGTGATTCGTACGACAGACCCCCGGTCCGGCGGCCGGGGGTCGTGCGTTTCCGTCGGCGGCCGCGGATTCTTGCACACAGTGGCGAACCCGGCTGGGAGTCGATGCGTACAGTCGGCAGCGGGGCGGGGCACGTGCGCGAGATACGCGTCGGCGAACTATCGATTCTGGCCGGGTGGAGCGATTCATGATCTGGTCGTGGGTGCGGGAGTTGGATCGGATTCTGCGCGGCGAGGCCACGCAGGTCTCGGCCCTGGAGCAGGGCACCATTCGCATTCCCGTCTTCGGGATTTCGGTCGTGACCGTGCTGCTGGGGCTTTTCGCCGGGTTCTGCACGGGCTGGTTTACGCTGTTCAATCGCACGCCGCCGGTGTACCAGCAATTGCTGGCGTCCGCGGTCAAAGTCCCGCTGCTCTTCTTTCTCACGCTCGTCGTCACGTTCCCGTCGCTGTACGTCTTCAACGCGCTGGTCGGCTCGCGGCTGCACCTGGCGGCGATGCTGCGCCTGATGCTCGCGTCGCTGGCCGTCGTGCTGGCCGTGCTGGGTTCGTTCGGGCCGATTACGGCGTTCTTCTCCGTGAGCACTGACAATTACTCGTTCATGGTGCTGCTGAACGTGGTGCTATACGCGGTGGCCGGGATCCTCGGGCTGGCATTCCTGCTGCAAACATTGCATCGCCTGAGCGTCGCGCCGCGCGCGGCAGCGCTGCCCGTACCTGTGGCGTCCGCGGCAGGGGGCGCGGCCGGCAGTCCGACGACGGACGCGCCGGCCGACGTCGACCCCGGGGCACTCGACGCGCTGCCGAACCAGGTGCTGGGCAAGCACGTGCGCAGCGTGTTTCGCGCATGGATCCTGGTGT
>CAZVRR010000019.1:16994-19509 GCA_964629745.1 uncultured Planctomycetales bacterium
CTTGCGGCCGTTTATCGGGGATCCGAAGCAGCCGTTCACGTGGCTGCGTCCACGCGAGTCGAACTTCTTCGAGGCGGTCTTCCGCGCCCTGCAGAGCCTGCTGACGTAAGCGATGCGTGCGCTCGCGCTCGACGCCCGGGACCTGCTGCGCGGCGACCTCTCCGGTACGCCGGCGCGATCGGCCGCGCGGGTCGTTCTGCTCGTGCTGTGTGGCGGGTTTTATGGCGCGGTGATGGGGAGTTTCGGTGGTTGGGCCGGCACGCACGTCGCGCAGGTGTGGATCTCCGCCACGAAAGTGCCGCTGCTGCTGCTGGCGACGTTTCTGCTGGCGCTGCCGAGCTTCTTCGTGCTGAACACGCTGCTCGGGGTGCGCGGCGACTTCGGGCAGGTCCTGCGCGCCCTGGTCGGCGCGCAAGCCGGGTTGACGATCGTGCTGTGCGCGCTGGCGCCGTATACCGCGCTGTGGTACGCGTCGTCCGCGGCGTACCAGCCGGCCGTGCTCTTCAACGGGGGCATGTTCGCGGTCGCCAGCCTGGCGGGACAGGCGCTGCTGCGGCGGGCCTATCGCGGCCTGATCGCGCGGAATCGGCGCCACCGCCTGCTGCTGCGGCTGTGGCTGGTGCTGTACGTGTTCGTCGGAATCCAGATGGGGTGGGTGTTGCGCCCGTTCGTCGGCAGTCCGAATTCGGTGCCGCAGTTCTTCCGGGATGAAGCGTGGGGCAATGCATACGTCGTGGTCGCGCGGCTGGTGTGGGAGGGATTCAGGTGAGCCGGCGGGGACTTCCCCGCACAGTGCGATCGCCGGTAAGCTGGCGCCATGAGAAGTGAATGGCTGAGCAATCGGGTCGCTGTATGCATATGCCTCGCGGTGAGCGGGTTTGCGCCGGCCGTGCGGGCCGGGGATGGAGCGGGCACCGCGACGAGTCAACCCGCGTTTGAGCCGGCGGCGATCCCGGTCCATGCACGAATCGCTTACGTCAACGGGCTCATCGTTCAGGGCGGCGAAGCGACGGCGCGTGCCGAATACGACGCGGCGATCGCGGCGCTCGACCAGGCGCAGCTGGCGTGGCTGCAGGCAGACTGGACGGCATGGCGGTGCGTGGATGATAACCTGCTCGCCCTGGCGACTCATCTGACTTGGCCGGAGTGGATCGGGCCGGCCGCCCAGGATGGACTGGAGCGAATGGCGGAGGCGCTGCGCCGATGGCGCTCGGCGGCGAAGTTCGAGCGGTTCGGATGGACGCTGCCCGAGGGCGATCGGCTCTGCCTCTTTCCGAATGAATCGATGGCGCGGTTGCGAAAGGTCGCGCGTTGGCTTTGCATCGCGGCGACGGCGGAGGTACGGGCCCAGCGTTGGAACTCAGGCTGGGATACGTTGCTGCTGGTTCATCGGATCGGCGCGCACCAGCGGCAGGTTCCCTTCGTGATCAACCAGCTCACAGGCGCGGCGACGGACCAGCTTGCCCACACGACCGCGTTCGCCTGGCTCCGGCAGGGAGTTCCGCCTCCGTCGCCGGCGTACTTGCAGGAGCGCAGCCGGCTCATGGCGCGGGCAGCACCCGACGAGGACGTCCGGCGCGCCGAGCAGCTTTTTCTCCGCGATTTCCTGGACCTCGCGGTGGAGTGGGCCGACGATCCCGCGGCCCACGAGGAATTTGATGTATTCTGCACGATGTTCTGCGGCGGCGGCATGCTTGCCGAACTCAATGAGGACCTGTTCGGACCGCCCCGGTTCGCGTCACCGGATGCGCTGCGCGCCGCATTACGGCGCGTCACGGCTGAGGAACTGTGGCAGAAGCACATGGCCGTGCAAGCAACCATCGACGCGTGGTGGGCGCGACCGCTGCCGCACGCGGTCCTGGACATCCCCGCGCTGCGCGAGCGGATCGGCGCGTTGATACAGGCGGACCCCCTGACGACCTTGTGGACAGGTAGCGGAGTGTTCACTCCGTGGTCAATGCGGATCGTCCAGGCGAAACGGGAGAACCAGAACCGCGCCTTCGAGGTCGTCGTGGCGCTGCATGAGTTTCGCGCGAAGAACGCTCGTTGGCCGGAACGGCTGGCCGAACTCCAACCGGAGTTTCTCCCGGACATCCCGCGCGACGAGTTCACTGGCGAACTGATGCGGTACGAGCGCGACGTTGATGGGAGCTTTCGGCTGTATTCGGTCGGGCAGAATCAACGTGACGACGGCGGCGAAAATGACGAACCGCTGCCGTTCGCTGCGTTCACCGGCGCCGGCGCGGCATCACAGCCGGCGGCAGGCACAACCGACGACCTGGTGTACTGGCCGCCGGACCTGATCGATTTCGTTCGCCCGGCGGGGATCGGGCCGTAAGCGGCTGGTTAAGGCAGGGGGAACGGCGGCGGCAGCCGGCGTGCGGATCGCCGAGGGCGACGCGTCCGCACGCCGTCATGTGACACGTCAGCCGCCGGTCAACTCGTCGATGAACGCATCAATGTCAAACGCATTCACGTAGCCGTCGAGGTTCACGTCCGCCGCGCAGCGCTGGGT
>CAZVRR010000019.1:19609-21831 GCA_964629745.1 uncultured Planctomycetales bacterium
GGATCCAGCGCGACCACCTCGAGCCAGACCTGCACGCCGGACTCCAGCGGATAGAGTTCGGCCGCCGGATCGGCCGTGATCACGCGATCAAAGCCGGGATCGTTGTCGGCCCAGCCGACGAGGATGCCACTCACCGGCGCGAGGTAGACGACCTCGTCGGACACCGGGTAGCCGCCGATGGCGAGCTGAGCGGCAGCGTTGTGGCCGACCCATACGTCGCCGGCGTGCTGGGCGCGGACAGGGGTGGCCAGCGTCAGCGCAATGAGTGTTACATACAGGAAGCGAATCATCGTCATTCTCCTATCCATTTCGTGCGTGGTGTTTCAGCGGCGGCGCGTGACCAAGGTCGCCACGCCGAGCAGCGCGAGCGCGGCCGGTTCGGGGATGTTGGTGAACAAGACCGTGTACGCCGGGGAATCCGTGTAGGCCGTCGTGCCGACGTCCTGGAGCTGGAACTGCAATTCCCACTCGGTTCGGGTTGGGTCGAATGCGGAGTCCGCCGAGTCGATGTGCCACACCAGGTGCGTGTGCACCAGGTGCTCCGGGTCCTCGTCGAGCAGGATCGACTCGCCCGGTTCGTCCAGGACGTCCGCGAAACCGGGTGCATGCGCCTTCAATGCGGGCGAAAGCGACAAGGCGACGAAGCGGATGTGCACTCCCGGCTCGAAGAGGTACAGGTCTTCCTCGGGTTCGGCCTCGTCGCGGGCGATCAGGCCGGGATCATCGCCGGCCCAGCCGAACAGGAGCGGCCCGGTGACCGGCTGGAGGTGTGTCGGCACCTCCCATTCAAACTCGACTCTGAGTTGGCCGGCGGCGGAGCGGCCGATCAACAGGTCGCCGCCGTGCTGGTGCTGGGCACGGGCAGGCGCCGCCACAGCCGGCAAGAAAGCTGCTACGGCGAAACAGGACACCATCTTCATGGGGAGCCTCTCTTTCTGCGCGCGATGCGCGCGACAATTCAATTGCGGTCATGGGGCCAGGTCAGGATCCCAGCGGTTCACCAGGAACGTCGGGGGAAAGCCGCTGCCCGGCTGCAAGGCATAGGTTCTCTCGAACGGAAGGCGTTCGGCGTGTCCGTCCAGCAGGCCGTAATGGGCCGCGCCGCCATGCCGGTCGATCGCGACCTGCTCGGCGGCTTTCTTGCGCGGTTCTCCCCACCACCATCCTTCCGGGTGGACGTGATCCGCCGCGACGTAGCCGTAAAGTTCAGCTTCGCCCGGATCCGTGGGAGTTCCGACGAGTTCCGCCCAGAAGATGGTCGTCGCCGGACGTGGGATGCGCTCCCAGCGGTCGAACGCGTCGCGCGCGCCGACGGGGAACGCGAGATAGCTGTTGCTCGCGTAGCTCGTGCGGCGCAGTCGGTTGTCCGGCGGTGGCAGCGGCTGGTGCCAATACGGACTGTGGTCGGCTGGGCAGCGCACGGCTTTCGGCTCGTGCGCATATTCCTCGGCGAGCTGAACGACCCACGTCCGAGCCTCATCGCTGATACTGCCATGCATGAGGCCGGCGGTGGGGAAGCGGCTTTCCGCATCGTTCGTGTAGAGGAAGACCGCCTGCATCAGGCTGCGCAGGTTCGACTGGCAGGCGAGTGCCTGCGCCTGCCCGCGGGCCCGGCCCAACGAGGGCAGCAGGATGGAAACCAGAAGCGCGATGACCGCGATGACCACGAGCAACTCGATCAAGGTAAAGGCGCGGCGGAGCATGGCGTACCTCGCGAGCGGATGGTGACGGACTGACGCGCGGATGGGCCGCCAGGGGCGTGCAACGGCGACGTCGCGCGGCCCTGCGGCGACTCCGGGCGTGACGGTGCGCTGCTGTCGCCGGGCGGACGGAGCCGCGCGGCCGCAGCGCCGCTCATCGATCGCAGCGGTGCGGGTGGCCAGGTCGTGCGCAGGCCAAGTCAAACGTCAAAGGTGCCCTGCGCGGCCGCGCCGGTTGTCAGGAGGCCAGGGCGGGTGGCGGGGAGCGTGGGGCAGCAGGCAGCCAGAAGTGAGAACGAGGCACTCGAACGAGCCGCATCACGGACGGCAGTTGCGGTTTGGCCGCCGGCGTGACGAATGCGATCTCGGGTTCCAGAATGGCGAGCGCCGCGCTGCTGTTCAGGTGCAGGCAGACGGGGCAGTCGGAATCGTGATGCGGGGAAGCCGGTGGGTGCGGATCGCCGCCGGGCGAGGGTGGCGGTGCGGGATGGCGGGTCGATGGGCAGCAGGAATTCCCCGCGG
>CAZVRR010000019.1:21931-24239 GCA_964629745.1 uncultured Planctomycetales bacterium
GGGCACTGGGAGACCTATTCGACCGTTACGCTTTTCGCCAGGTTGCGGGGCTTGTCGACGTCGCAGCCGCGCAGGACGGCGGCGTGATAGGCCAGGAGCTGCAGCGGAATCACGGTGACCAGCGGCTGCAGCAGATCGGGGACCTGCGGGACGTAGATCACGTCGTCGCTGAAGCGGCGGATCTCGGTGTCGCCTTCCGTCGCGACCGCGATCACGTGCCCGCCGCGGCTGCGCACTTCCTCGATGTTGCTGATCACCTTTTCGTAGAGGTGATCGTGCGGTGCGATCACGACCACGGGCATGTCCTCGGTGATCAGGGCGATCGGGCCGTGCTTCATTTCCGCGGCCGGCAGGCCCTCGGCGTGGATATAGCTGATTTCCTTGAGCTTCAGGGCGCCTTCCAGCGCGACCGGGTATTGCAGGCCGCGCCCCAGGTACAGCCAGTTGTTGGCCTCGATGAAGCGGCCGGCGATCTTGCGGGCCTGGTCGGAAACCTCGAGCGTGCGTTCGATCGCCTCGGGAATGCGGCTGAGCTGGGTCAGGTATTCCTGGGCGTCGCGCTGGCTGAGATGGCGGCGCCGGGCCAGGTAGCACGCCATCAGCGACAGGACGGTGAGCTGGCCGGTGAAGGCCTTCGTCGACGCCACGCCGATCTCGGGGCCGACGTGCAGGTACACGCCGGCGTCGGTCTCGCGCGCGATGGTGGAGCCGACGGCGTTCACCACGCCCAGCACGAGTGCGCCTTTCTCGCGCGCCTCGCGGACCGCGGCCAGCGTGTCGGCCGTCTCGCCGCTCTGCGAGATGGCGATGACGACGGTGTTGTCGGTGATGATCGGGTTGCGGTAGCGGAATTCGCTGCCGTACTCGACCTCGCAGGGGATGCGCGCCATTTCCTCGAACAGGTATTCGCCGACGAGCGCGGCATGCCAGGCGGTGCCGCAGGCGGTGAGGACGATGCGCTTGCAGCGGACGAGCTCGCGCGTGGCGCTGGCCAGGCCGCCGAGCACGACGCGGCCGTCGTTTAAGTCGAAGCGGCCGCGGAAGCAGTTTCGAATGGCCTCGGGCTGTTCGAAGATCTCCTTGGCCATGAAGTGCTCGTGGCCGCCGAGCTCGAGTTGTTCGAGGGTCCACTCGATTTCGGACACTTCCTTGCTCACGGGCGCGGCGTCGAGCGTCATGGTGCGGAAGGGGCCGTTGCGGCGGACGACGGCGATCTCGTTGTCCTCGAGGTAGACGACCTGGGGCGTGTGCTGGACGATGGCCGAGGCATCGGAGGCCACGATGTACTCGTCGTCGCCGATGCCGACGATGAGCGGGCTGCCACGGCGGGCGGCGACGATGACGTCGGGCTCGTCGGCGTGCATGACGGTGATGCCGAAGGTGCCGCGGACCTCGTTGAGGGCCTTGCGGACGGCGGTGGCGAGGTCGCCGGCGTAGAGGTGGCCGATCAGCTTGGCAAGGACTTCGGTGTCCGTTTCGCTCTGGAGTTCGATGCCCTCATTGGCGAGGAACGTGCTGAGCACGCGGTAGTTTTCGATGATGCCGTTATGGACGAGGGCGAGTTTGCCGGACTGATCGCAGTGCGGGTGGGCGTTGCGTTCGCTGGGAGCGCCATGGGTGGCCCAGCGGGTGTGGGCCATGCCGGTGGTTGAGCCGTCGACCTCGTGGTCGAGCTTGCACTCGAGGGCGGAGATGCGGCCGACTGCCCGGCGGACGACGAGATGCTGGTTCCGGGCGACCACCAGACCGGCGGAGTCATAACCCCTGTATTCAAGACGCTTTAGGCCTTCGATGAGGATGGGGCAGGCTTCTCGGCGTCCGATGTACGCAACGATTCCGCACATGAGGTGGCTCTCCCGGAGCGCGGTTCTGACAGAAGCCCGCCGTCGGGCCTCCTTCCCCGTTTTCGGTTATCTGGTGCGTCGATCGCACTAGTGTACGATTGTCGCCGACCGGCGTGCGGCTGGCTAGGGCGATTCTAGGGGTGGGCGGAGGGGCTGGCGGGATGTTTCGCGGTGGAGGGAATTTGTGGTGCGATTGGTTGGTGGAAATTCGGCGAGAGGGGGCGCGCCTGGTGGGCGGAGGGATGTGGGGTGTGTCGGGGTGGGTGTGGAGCTGGGGGGCGGGTGTGAGGGGGTTGGTGGTTTGGCAGGCGTGTGGTTGTAAATGAAGGCGTCGTTTCGGCGTCGAGGGACCGTGGCGGCTTGACAATCCGGCGGCACGTGGTAGGGTTAAGACAGATAAAAAAAGCGGCTGCGGGGTAGAGCAGTTGGTAGCTCGTCGGGCTCATAACCCGGAGGTCGCAGGT
>CAZVRR010000020.1:0-23989 GCA_964629745.1 uncultured Planctomycetales bacterium
CAGCGGATCGTCGACCATCAACTCCTCGAGCGCTACCTCGCGGGAATCGCCCGTCTCCTTCCGGAGCACCCAGACAATTCGCCCCAGCGGATCCACGTTGGTCAGCGTCTCGCGCATCATCCACCCGTCGGGCGTGTAGTAGACCTCGGTCGCGATCTGCGGGATCGCCAGGGGCGGCGGCGGCGGGGGCGGCGGCGGCGGCGGGAACGGCGGCTCCAGTCCGCCCAGGACCCAGTTGAAACGCTGCGCCGTCACCGGCACTGAAGTGTAGACGCCGAAGTGCTCGACCGCGTGCGGCTGCGTGGCATGGGCCGGATGCGCGTAGACGACCCGGATGCCCGAGTTGTCCGCCAGCGCCGTAAACGTCGGGGCCCCGTAGTTCGGATTGTGGTACGTATGGACGACGTCTTCCGGATGCGGGCCCTCGAGCTCGATGTCGAACTCATTGCATTCGCCGCCCGACTCGTTGTGGACATCAAAGTTGCTCAGCCCGCCGATGATCACCACATCGGCCCTGGCCCCTGGAGCGCTCACCAGCGCCAGAGTTGCCAGCCAGATCCAGACATGACCCTTTCGCATTCTCTTCTCCAGATTGAAATCGCCGATCGCGATGCCTGGCCCGACCATGGCACCGCCGGCGAGTTTGTGAGTTTCGCCCGAACGCCCCGTCGGAAGATCACGCCGCATGCCAGAACGGGAGATTCTATAAAGCCGTTGCTCTGAGCGGGTTACTCCACTCCCGCGCCTGCTGCCCCCACGGCGCGTGCAGGAGTTCGAACGGGCTCACGGCACGCGTTCAAGAACTTGCACAGCCCTGGTATGAAAATGCGGCTGGGTCAGTCCGCAGACGGGTCAACCTGGATGGTCAGATGTGCCAGCGGCACGCCGGCGGCCAGCAGTCGGGCACGGCAGTGACGCGCCGCCGTGCCGTCGGCGGCGGCGATCGCGATGGCGGCCGACCAGCACCGCGGACCGATGGACCAGATATGCAGATCGGTCACGCGGGCGGAGCCGTCCTGTTCGACGACGCGGCGCACCGACTCGCAGAGCTCGTCCGGCGCCTGCCGATCCAGCAGCACGGCTCCAGTCATTCGAATCAGCCCGATCGACCAGCGCGCCACCAGTAACGAGCCGACGATGCCCATCGCCGGGTCGAGCCAGTTCGCTCCGCCGAGCTTGCCCGCCAGCAGCGCGCCGATCGCGAGCACCGACGTCAGCGCATCGGCCAGCACGTGCAGGTAGGCGGCACGCAGATTGTGATCATGGTGATGACTGTGACCGGCGTGCTCTGCTTCGCTTCGGGTGCCACCGCTGCGATGCGACAGAATCACGGCACTCACCGTGTTCACGATCAGCCCGACGACCGCGACGGCGATCGCCTGGTTGAACCGGATCGGCACGGGGCTCAGGAAGCGCTCCAGGCTCTCCCATGCCATCAGCACGGCGAACACGCTCAGCAGCAATGCTCCGGAGAAGCCGGCCAGCGAATTCACCTTGCCCGTGCCGAAGCTGAAGCGCCGATCGCGCGCATAGCGGCGTGCAAACACGTACGCGGCGTACGCGACGGCCAGCGCCGTGGCGTGCGACGCCATGTGCAGACCGTCCGCCAGCAGCGCCATCGAGCCGAACACCAGGCCGGCATACACCTCCACCAGCATCATGGCGCCGGCAATGATCGTGACAAGCAATGTCCGGCGTTCGCCGGGCATGGCCTGGTCCTGGCCGAACACATGATCATGGCCGAGCTGTGTGGACGTGGTGCTCACGCAGCGATCATATCCGCCGCCGAGGTGCCGCCGCACTTCTCGAACTTAATCCTCGACAAAGAACGTATGGCCGCCGCACTGGTAGACGCCCTTGGGATCGTCCGGGCGGGGCTCAAGCGCTTCGCTCTCGTCGATCACGAGCGAGTCACGCACGGCCGGCGGTTCGAAGCGTGCGGCCAGCTCAAGCGCCTCGGCCGCGCTGTCGGCGACGACGTGATACGAGGCGTAAAACTCCGGGATCGCACTACCTTCCCCCACCACCTCGTGCCAGCGGCCGCGCAGCAGCAGACGCCAGAGCTGCGCGGCAGGCGAACGCCGATTTTCGATTTCCCGGATCAGCCAGCGTGCGTTTTCGTTCCCCTGCTCCAACGCAATCGCGCGCCACAGGTCATCCAGCGCCGCGGCGTGGTCGTGGCGGCCGAACCACAAGGCCCGGGCACGCTCGACGTAGAGGGGCGCCGCCTGCGTCTGGGCGAGCCCGCCCTCGGCGATACGCAGAGCTTCTTCGTGACGTTGCAGTGCGTTCAGAAGCCGGGCGCGGCTTTCCGCGACAACACCGGGTGCCGGGTCCCGCGTGTCCGCGGGTACTGCTTCCACCAGCCGCAGTCCATCTGCCGGCTGTTCTTCCCGGAGAAACGCCAATGCCTCGTTGAGATCGATCCGGTGGTCCGGCGGATCGCTGTGCCGCCGGGCCTCCGCGTACGCACGGTGCGCATCAGCGAAACGCCCGGCGTCGGAATAGGAGGTGGCAAGTTGATGCCAGAGAGAGGCGACTGCCGGGCAACAGCGTACGCCCTCTTCGAGTTCGGCGATCGCCCGGTCGGGCTGTTCCGTCTCCCGGTATACGCGTGCGAGAACTTCGAATGCGGCGGAGAACTGCGCCGCCTTCAGTTTCCGCCCCAGCCGCGCCGCCCGCTTGAAATCACACACGTCCAGCGCTTCCAGGGCGGCCTCGTAAACCTGGTCAACAGATTTCCTCGACCACCACATGGCGAATCCCCAGATCGCGCACGGAGCGAGCCCCGGCCCGTCCGTGAGTTGCTGGATTCCCGCCTTCCCGCCGCGCCGGACTTAATGCGGGACCGGGAACTGCGAGCACATGTCCTTGACCTGGCCGCGCACGCGCGCCAGCACGGTTTCCTCGCCCTTACTCGACATGGCCTGGTGTACGAGCTCGGCCACGCTCGCCATCTGCGGCTCGCGCAGGCCGCGCGTCGTGAGGGCGGGCGTGCCCAGCCGCAGGCCGCTCGTCTGCGTCGGCTTGCGCTCGTCGAACGGGATCATGTTCTTGTTCACGATGATGCCCGCCTGCTCGAGCCAGGCTTCGGCCTGTTTGCCCGTCAGGTCCGGGTGCACCGCCCGCAGGTCGACGAGCATCAGGTGGTTGTCCGTGCCGCCGGAGACGAGGCGATAGCCGCGCGAACGCAGCGCCTCGGCCAGGGCCTGGGCATTGGCCAGGATCTGCTGCTGGTACTGCTTGAACTCGGGGCGCAACGCCTCGCCGAACGCAACGGCCTTGCCGGTGATCACGTGCATCAGCGGGCCACCCTGCGTACCCGGGAACACCCACTTGTCGACCAGCTTCGCATCGTTCTCGTTGTTCACGAGGATCATGCCGCCGCGCGGGCCGCGCAGGGTCTTGTGCGTCGTCGTGGTCGTGAAGTCCGCCAGGCCGATCGACGTCGGGTGCAGGCCGACGGCGATCAGGCCGGCGACGTGGGCGATGTCCGCCATCAGCCGGGCGCCGACCTCCCGGGCCACGTCGGCGAAGCCCGCAAAATCCAGCGTGCGCGGGTAGGCCGACGCGCCGCAGATGATCAGCTTCGGCTTGTGCTCGCGGGCCAAGCGGCGCACGTCCGCCAGGTCGATCCGCTCGTTCTCGCGGCTGACGGTATAGGGCACGATCTTGTACATCGCGCCGCTGAAGTTCACTTTCAGCCCGTGCGTCAGGTGGCCGCCATGCGCCAGGTCCAGCGCCAGCACCGTGTCCCCCGGCACCAGGCACGCCATGTACACGGCGGTATTGGCCTGCGCACCCGAGTGCGGCTGCACGTTGGCATGAAATGCGCCGAACAGCTTCTTGGCCCGCTCGCGTGCCAGGTCCTCGACCGAGTCCATGTTCACGCAGCCGCCGTAGTAGCGTTTCCCGGGATAGCCTTCGGCGTACTTGTTCGTGAAGACCGAGCCGACGGCGTTGCGAACGGCCACGGAAACGTGGTTCTCGGACGCAATCAGCTCGAGCGTATTCTGCTGGCGGTCCTCCTCACGCCGAATGATCGCGGCGACTTCCGGATCCGATTCCGTCAGCGGCTGAGACAACAGCTTGATCATGGACGTTCGTACCTCCGTTGCGCACTTCGGTTCCCCCGGCTGGGCGGGGCGAAACCTGGATTCGTACTGATGCAGCCGGCCGGGCCTAAGGGGTCGCGGCGTCGGGTGCAGGTTCTTCCACCGGCTCAGCGGCCGGTGCCGTGGCCGATACGCGCGGCGCGAATTCCGCCTGCAGCTCGTCCAGCAACGCGCGTTCCAGGCGCTCGTCCCGGCGAACACGCGTCCAGACCTGGTTCTGCTGCTCCGTCGTGGCCGCGTCGCGTTCAATGGCCGTGCTGGCCGGCGAGTCGGTCAACCCGCCCGTCGGCGGCTGCACGGCCACCCGCTGCGTATCCTGCCGTTCCAGGTCAATCCGCAGGCGTGCCAGCACGTCCCCGCCGCGCCGCGCGACGCTCAGGCGCGCCGTGCGCCGCATGGTGGACCGGCCGCCGTAGAAATCGCGGGCCGAACCGCTGGCCTTGCGCGTCGTGAACTCCACGGGTTCCGTCTCGATGGTGCGCGTCTCGCGGTTGATCCGCAGCCGCCCGAACTCACGCTGCAGGATGCGGCCGGCGGCCGCCAGCACGATGTCCGGGTCCGGACTGTGGATGACGCGTGACTGCTGCTGCGCGAGGTCCAGTTCGCCGCCGCAGCCGACCACACCGCCGCCCAGCAGGGCCGCCAGCACCACCGTCGCGAGCGGCGTCCACACCCATCGCCTGTTCACGGTGTCTCGTCCTTTCGTTCGATTCCCGCGGCCGGCTGTCGCCCGGGCCGCTGCGCCGGATCGGGCTCGGGCACGACGCTGTCCGGCGCCGGCAGTGCCGGCGGCGGGACCGCGCCCTTCTGCCGGAGCAGGTCGGGGAAGCGCCCGATGATCGAGCCCGAACCATCCAGCTCCGCGGCACGCTCGAGGTTCTGCTGTCCCGATTCGCGCAGTCCCGGGTCGCCCGAGTAGTACTCAAGATAGCCGAGCAGGAAACGGAGCTGCGGATCGTCCCGGTTCTGCAGCCGGCGCATGAGGTCCGCGCGCCGGATGTCGATGATCTCGCGGCCGCCGATGAGGGCGGGCAGATCGAGCGAGAAGCGGGCCAGATCCGGATAGCGCTCGAAGCCCTGCTTCAGTTTCGTGGCGGCGCTGAGGTAATCGCCCGATGCCAGCAGCGCGTTGCCCAGGCCGACCAGCGGCAGCGGGTCCAGCGGGTCGAGGCCGGACGCGGCCCGGTAGCGCTGCTGTGCCTCGCGGTAGTCACCGTCTTCCATCAGCGCTTCGGCTTTGAGCAGCTCGTTGTTCTTGGCCGACGGCCCGCGGCCGTGGAACGTCTGGATCGGGCTGGTCAGCATGTCCTGGATGAACTGCTGCGCCTGCACATCGGCCTGTTCGCGCAGAACCTCGGCCACCACGGGGTCTTCCCGGATCGCCCGCTGCATTTCCTCGAACCAGCTTGCGCTGGGCTCACTCGACAGCGCGCGCGCGAGCTGCATGTCGTTGAACACGTCAAAGCCGGGCAGCACACTCGGATCGCGCAGCGTCGGCGGCTGCGGAAGCACTGGCTCCCGGACCTCCGCCGGCCGCGTGCGGCTGAGGTCGGTCTCCGGTATCGGGATCTGCGGACCGTAGGTGAGCGGCTTCTGCTGCTCGGGCGGAGCGAGCGGATCGATTCCGGGCTCAATCGGAAGACGCTGAATCGCACCGCTGCGCGCCAGTTCCAGCGGCGTCCCCAGCGGCGGCCGGCTGCCGACCGGATCGGGCGTGAAGGTGGGCCGTTGCGTGAGCCGCTCGGGATCCAGGGCCGGCTGCTGCGGACCCAGCGGCTGCACCGGTCCAGGCATCGTCACGCCAAAGGCCCGCCCGCTGGTCGCGGTCGGCGGAGCCGCCGTCGGAAGCCCGAAAATCGAGCTGCCCAGCTCACCCGCACCGGCCGGAGCCAGTCCGGTGATCTGCTGCGTCAGCGCTGCCACGCCCGCGCTGGGCGCTGCCAGCGACGCCGAACCGGCGTTCAGACGGGAATCGAGGCGCATGTCCAGCGGCGCTCCGGTATCCGGCACGTTCAGGCGCGAGAGGTTCGAGATCGGTCCGAACGCGCGGTACGGCTGACCTGTCGCGCCCGACAGGAACCCCGCCGTGGGGGCCGTTCGGGACACGTCGAAATACGGCGACCGCAGCGTCAGCGGCAAGCCGCGCGCGGCGTCGGCGACGCTGATCGAGTCGCGCCGGAACGACGAGAGAGTTCCGCTCGGCAACCCCGCCATGAACGAGTTGGGATTGCCAATTGGCGAATACCCCTGGAACGCCAGCCCGCCGCGGACATTCCCCGTCGTGATCGCGTTTCCCGGCAGCAAGGGCGACACCGGGCGGGCCCAATTCAGCCCCCCGCTGCCCACGGCCGGGTTGGCGTCAAACAACTGTCCGGTCTGGGTGATCGGTTGTTGTGCACCGGCGGAAACGCCCAGCCACGACAGGGCGCTCGCGATCGCAGCCCGGCACCAGCCCGCGCGCCTGTACGCACACAAAACGTTGCTCATACGAAACCTCCGCGCCTCGCGGACTCGGACCCTGGATTATAAGCCAACCGGCAGCCTGCCGCGAATCAGGACAGGTGCCGCCCACCGTCCACCGGCAGCACGATGCCCGTGATGTAATCGCCGTCAGCGAGCAGGAAATGTACGGCCGCGGCGATATCTTCCGGCGTGCCGGAACGCCGCAGTGGGATGCGGGCAGTCAGCTTCTCGCGCAGCTCGGCGCCGTAGTCCGCAGGCCAGGCCGCGACGCCGGGCGCGACCCCGACGACGTTGACGCGCGGCGCGAAAGCCTTTGCCAACACTCGAGTTAGCGCGTCCAGCCCCGCTTTGGAGACGATGTAGGCCAGGTGGTCTGCCCAGGGGCGCTGCGTGGCCGCGTCACAGAGGTTCACGATGCGGCCGCCGGCGTCGATGAGCGCCGTTCGGGCGGCGTGGGCCAGTACCATGGGCGCGGTCAGATTGACCCGCAACGTGGCCTCCCAGGCCGCGGGCGCGAAGTCTTCCAGCCGCATGCGCTCGAAGACCGACGCGTTGTTCACGAGCACGTCCAGCCGTCCGAACCGGCCCAGCACCGCCGGCACGAGCGCCGCTGTCGCGACCGCATCACCCAGGTCGGCCTGAAATACCTCGGACTGTACCCCGCGCGCCCGGCAGTCCGCGGCGGTTGTCGCCGCGTCGTCGGCGGAACCGTGGTAGTGCACAGCGACATGGCAGCCGGCCGAGGCCAGGCGCAAGGCAATGGCTCGTCCAACCCGCCGGGCGGCCCCAGTGATCAGCACGACTCGATCAGTCAACTGCATGGGCAACGCTCCCGACTGGATCGTAGCGGATCCACTGGAGGGACAGTCCCTCGGGCGGCGCCGTGACGCCGGCGCGGCTACGATCGCGCGATTCCAGGACCTGGCCCACGCGTTCGACCGGCCAGTGCCCGCGCCCCACTTCGACCAGCGTGCCGACCATGATGCGCACCTGGTTGTAGAGGAAGCTCACGCCCTCGATGTCGCAGATGACATTCTCGTAGTGCCGCCAGATTGTGATGCGCTCGAGACGGCGCACCGTCGTTTCCCGTCGGCTGCCGCGATTGGCGTACGCCGCGAAATCATGCTCGCCGATGAGCGGCCGGGCGGCGGCCTGCATCGCCTCGACGTCGAGCGCGTGTCGCTGGTGCCACGCGAAGCGCGTCTGGGTGACGAGCGGCCGGCGCTGCGTGTTGCAGATGATGTAGCGGTACAGCTTGCCGCGCGCCGAACGGCTGGCATGGAACTCGGGCGGCGCCTCCTCCGCATGGACGATGTCGATGTCCGGCGGGAGCCGACAGGCCAAGGCCCAGCGCAGCTTCGCCGGTACGATCGACGACGACGTGCGGAAATGTGCGACCTGGCCGCGCGCGTGCACCCCCGCATCCGTCCGGCTGGCGCCGATCAGCTCGACCGGATGACGAACCACGCGCGGCAGGACTGCCTCCAGCTCGGCCTGGACCGTCCGCATGCCGGGCTGCTGCTGCCAGCCGTGAAAGGCGGTGCCGTCGTACGCGATCACGAGCTTGATCTTGCGATCCATGACGGCGTGCATCGTAGAGCCGCGCGCGGGCCGGCGTGAAGCGCAGCGCCCGGCCGCCGGCGGAATCACGCCTGCGCCGGATTTCCCCCGGCGGGGGTTTTCGCGGCACACGGGTGCCGCCACAATTCAACGGTCCGCACTGGCGGCGGCGTCTGAGGAGAAGCGCATGCGGAACTGGCTGGCGATCTGCGGCGTAGGCGTTCTCGGGCTGTTGGTGGCGCTCGGCGGCTGCCCGTTCGTCCCCAACGACAACGGAAACGCCAATGACAACACCAACGGGAACGCGAACGAGAACGGCGCGAACGCGAACGACAACTCCGCCAACGAGAACACGAACGGAGGCAGCGAGAAGCCACGCCACGAGCGCATCTTCACGGACATCCTGCCGGAAGGATTCCAGGCAATGGCGGACTGCCTGATCTGCCACGAAGCCGATGCTGAGGACTTGCTCGCGTCGGGTCACTGGCAATGGGAAGGCAGCTCCGTGAACATCGTCGGCCACGAGGATGAGGTGCACGGGAAGCTGGACCTGCTCAACAATTTCTGCATCACGGTCCCCTCGAACGAGGGGCGCTGTGCCCAGTGCCACCCCAGCTACGGGTGGACCAGCGGCAGCGACGAGTCGTTTTTCGCTGACATCAACAACGTCGATTGCTTCATCTGCCACGACACGACCGGCACGTACCGCAAGCACCCCACCGCCGGCGGCGGCGGCGGGCAGCCCGCCCTGCTGGTCGATGGGGAGCTGGTCCTGGCGAGCGCGGCGGATCTGCAGGACGTCGTGTACAACGTCGGCACGCCCAGCCGCCAGAACTGCGGGCTGTGCCATTTCTTCGCCGACGGCGGCGACGGCGTGAAACATGGTGATCTCTCAACCGTGCTCAATAATCCCACGCGCGACGTGGACGTGCACATGGGCGGCCTGGGCTTCTCGTGCCAGGAGTGCCACAGCGAGCAGGACCACGGCATCGCCGGCTTCGCCCTGCACCACGTGGACGAGGGCGGACCGCCCCCCGCCTGCACGCGCTGCCACGGCGCGCAAAACATCCATGCCGGGGTGCCCGGCAGCGGCGAGCTGATCGACACCTACCACCTGGCCCGCGTGGCCTGCGAAACCTGCCACATCCCGGCGTTTGCCCGGAGCCAGCCGACCCAGGTCGAGTGGTACTGGTCTGAAGCCGGACAGGACATCGACCCCATTCCGGTCGACGAGTTCGGGCAGCCGACGTACGACAAGATGAAGGGTCGCTTCGTCTGGGACGAAAACGTGCAGCCGACGTACCTGTGGTTCAACGGAAAGTGGGAGCGCCGCATTGTCGGCGTCGACGACACGTTCGATGAGGCCGGCACGCCCGAAGACCCGGTCGTCCTGGCCGCCCCCGTTGCCAGCATTGACGACCCCGATGCGAAGATCTACCCGTTCAAGAAGATGATCGGCGACCAGCCGGCCGACGCGGTTGCGCATCGCCTGCTCGTGCCGCACCTGTTCGGCACGGGTCCCGGTCTCGAACACCCCTACTGGGTCGACTACGACTGGGACCTGGCGCTTGCGGAAGGGACCGCCTACGCCGGGCAGCCGTACAGCGGCGCATATGAGTTCGTGGCGACGGTGATGTACCTCAAGGTGAGTCACGAGATTCCCCCGCCCCAGCAGGCGCTGCAATGCGCGGACTGCCACGAGAACGACGCGTTCTTCGAGGCCCTGGGGTACGAGGGCGATCCGCTCGGCGACTAAGACCTCGCGAAGACGGCGCCGGGACAGCAGTGGCACTGCGGATCAGGGGTCGGCGGCCGCGGCGTGCTCGTGCATGTCCCGGGCAATCCGCGCAGCGCCATCCGGCGTGATCGGAAACGCGTTGCCCACCCCGCTGTGGCAGCGCGTGCAGACGAAGTCCGGCGTGACCGCCGCCCGGCCCGCACTGTCCTTGCGCACCTGCCGGCCGTCCGCGGTGAACATCTGCGGGTAAAACCCATTCTCCGAGTCGATCCGGAAGATGTGGCTTCGCACATCGCCCATCCGCCCGTCGTCGCCCACGACGTCGGGACCGGCCTCCGACACCACCCGCCCCGCATAGGGCATGTGACAGCTCTCGCACGTGAGCGGTTCGACATAGTCGCCGCGGGTGAACGTGATGCCGTCGTGAAAGGCCAGGTTCATGTCCGAGTGGCAAGCGGCGCACTCGTTGCGGATGCCGCGCGCCCGGTCATACGCGGTTGACGCGTGTGGATCGTGACAGATCGTGCAGTCGAAGTCGGCATGACCGCCGCTGGCGCGCAGCTCCGCCCACTGGGTGAACGGATTCACGTATCCGTCGGCGGCGGCAATCACGTCGGCGTCGTCGCCGTACAGGTGGCAGTCCCGGCACACGCCGGCGTTCACGTAGATGTTGCGCGCCTGCGGATTCGGCACGTGGCTGGCGCCGGGACCATGGCACGCCTCGCACTGCACGCCGGCCTGCACCCAGGTGCCCTCGATCCCCGGCCGGCCATCCTGCGAGCCGGGATTGTCGGCGGTCTGTTCGCGTGCCCCCACGACGTGGCACCGGAAGCACTCGTACTCCAGCGGCAGCGGATCCGCGTGGCCGGGGAGATACGGCGCGAAACCGGCGCTCGTGCCGTTCGGCGGAAAATCGAGTTGCCACTCCGTGTCGACGCCGGCGCCGCCGGTGGTCACCACGTATCCGTCCGCATCCACGAAATATGCGCCCTGGAGGTAGCCGCCGATGACGTAACTCACGTCGGTCCAGGTCAGCCCGTCGGGCGGTGACGGTACCCCGGCGCGCTCGGCGTCGGCGGGAAACGTGGGCGCCGCGCCCTGCGCACGATGGAGCGCCTGCCCGTGGCCGTGCAGCGCGGAGCGCTCGGCGAAATCGGCGTGGCAGGCCGAGCAGGCGGGCGAGCCGACAAACGTCGCCCCCCCGTTCGTGGGATCGGTCGTGTTGTGGAAAATCAGATCGTCATCGTCCTCCGGCGGCACCGGGCAACCCGGCAGACTCACCAGGCCCGCCAGCACAACCGTGACGACGGCCAATGCCGATGCCCCGGGGCGAACCCGCGACCGGGAGCGACGACGACGCGCTAGTGATGATGGCATTCGGAACACAGGTCCACCCAGTTCACCCGCAAAGCGGCCGCCCGGTCTTCCGGCGATTCGGCCAGAGCTCCCAGTTCCGTCTCGGGCGGGAACAGCCCGTTGTAGTGCGGATTGTGGCACGTGTAGCACGTCACCATGCCGCTGCCCAGCGGCAGGCGCGCCGGCTCGCGGCCTGACTGTGCCGCCCGGTGTGCCAGTTCCGCCGGTGAGACCGCGGTAGCGCCCCCCAATTCGCGCATCAGCATCCATTGGCGGATTCGCGGGGTCACCGGGCGATCCACGTGCCCCAGCGGAGAGAGGTCCCAATGCTTGCTGTGGCAGTTCAGGCACAGGGCCGAGGTGTCGACGCGCAGGTGCGGCTGGAACTGCCGTTTGCCGTCGGGGGGAATGTCGGGCCGCTGCGTGTGGCAGAAGAAGCAGGCGTCCTCGCGAATCCGGCCATCCGCGTCGCGCTGGCGATGGGGGCTGAAACGCCCGCCGAGATCGGAATGGCAGATCGTGCAATATTGCAGCGGGCGCAACGGATCCCAGCCGCGCAGCAGCACCGGGTTCAGCGCGGGGCGACGCGCCTCCCGGTCACAGTGGCCGATGATGTCGTGGCAGGTCAGGCATCCCAGCATGCCGTCGACGGTGGTCCAGTCCTCGGGAGTCGTCACGACTTCCGTCCGGGCCGGCCGCCCGATCGGGTGCGGATCGGCTGGTGCACGCACGCCGTCGTGGCAGGACAGGCAGAGCGCGTCGGTCTGCTCCGGCGGGATCGGCAGCATTTTTCCGCCGGCATTTTCGTGACACGCGGTGCAGCGCTCCGGATCCCAGTGCGGATTGATCGCGACCGATTCGGGGAACGCCGGCACCCAATCGCCCGCTTCGCGCACCGGGATCGGGATGGTCAGGTCCTCGCCCTCGCGCGCCAGCCACGCATACACGCGGACACCCGGGTCATGGAGCTGTTCCCCGACCAGCACGTAATAGGCGGCACTTGCGCCGTCCGGCAATTCGCGCCCCACCTCCGGCCGCACCGTGGTGATCGCAATCCCGTTGGGCAGCGCCAGTCCGCCGACGCCGGACCCCGGCTCGCCGAAGGCCAGCAGCGGTTGCCCGTAGGGCGCGAACGCGTGCACGCGCTGCGAGAACGCGTCGGTGACGAAGATGATGCCATCCGGGCCGACGGCCACGTCTTTCGGCCGGCCGAAGGCGCCGACCGCGTCGCCGGCCTGGCCGATCGAAGTCACATAGTCCCCGGCGGGCGTGAGCACCTGCACCCGGCAGTTCAGCACGTCGACGACACAGACGTTGCCGTCGGGCAGGCGGGCCATGCCGCGCGGCAACTCGAACTCCCCCTCCCCATGGCCGAGCCGGCCGATGGTGCGCAGGGGAGAACCGGTATCGCCCGCCAGCACCTCGATCGTGCTCCGCGCGAGATTCGTCACCCAGACTTCTTCCCCCACCGCCAGCACGCCGCCCGGCCGGAACTGCCCCGCCGCGCCCACGTATTGCCAGCGCGTGCCCCCGCTCCGGTCGGCGCGCCGCACGCCGGTGTGGTCACAGATCAGGCGATCGCCGTCCGGTGCGATACTGATCGCGAACGGCCGGGCGAGCGGCGGAGTAAACGAGAGCTCCACGAGCGTGCGGGATTCGATCTGCCACGCGAAGATCGCGCCCAGCGTGTGGTCGCAGATCAGGACCTCCTCGGCGGTGGCAGCGACGGCGGTCGGATTCGCCAGCGTCAGCGGCGGCGGCGGCTCGGCCCCGAACAGCACCATGGACAACCGGGTCTGGGTTTCCGTCGGCGGCGGGGCCCCGCGCAGCGTACCGAGCGCCAACACCTGCGGCGCCTGGGGCGCCGGTGGATACAACCCGGCGCCGGCACGGGCCCCCCGCCCGGCGCGTCCGGCCTGGCATCCGCCGACCAATGCACCGCCGGCGCCCAGCAGGAGCACGAGGACGCCGACCAGGTGCACGGACCGCCCGCGGCGCCGTGCTAAATGCGATGGCATGCCAGGCACAGGGCGCTCCGATCGTTGGATATCAGCAACATGCCTGCGTGCCCGTGCGTGTTGTGGGCGTCATGGCAGGTGGTGCACTGGATTCTTCCCTCCGGCAGGCGCAGACCGGCCGCCTCAACCGCGGCGGGCGGCTGGTACTCGTCGCGCCGCGTGGGGTAGACGATCCCGATGGGATGACTGCGCAGCCCGCGCGTGCCGAGCCGCGAGTTGCCGAGCTGACTGCTGACCGTCACCGCGTGCGCCGACGAATACACGTCCGGCGCCGTGACGCCGTCGTGGCAGCCGAGGCAGAGCAGCGTCCAGCCGGTGAGCTCGGTGTCCGCCGACTCGTACGGGCGCAGCGGCTGGAGCTCCGGCGGCCGTCGGTCCAGGCGCGGCAGCGGCACGCCGAGCACGTGCGGTGTGTGGCACGGCAGGCACATGTCGCGCCCGAAGCGCTCCCCGTGCGTGAAGTCATGCTTGCTGCCCACCAGGCCGCTGAGCAGCGCCTCGCGTGCCGCGAGCTGGGCATCGGGGGCCGTCACCGCGGGCAGCGCGGGTTGGGTCGCGGGGGGCGCGACGTCCGCGGACTGTGCGAGCAGGAGTGCGGCGCCGCAGAGCGTGGCGGTGACGACCAGGGCAGCGGAAATCGTTTGCGGCCGCTCTTGTTTCATCGGTCACCTCCTGCCAAACTGCCGTGGGTCACCGGTGGCGCGGACCGCGCGGCGTGCCCGCAGGCGCCGCATAACACTAACGTATCGGAAGGTCCTGGACAATCCACGCCGCGCCTGCTAGCCTGTGTGCCCAAACGTTCCGTGGTCGGCCGAACGGGTTCAGCTTGGCAGTAGCCTATGGTCCGCGGCGGCGCTTTGCTAGGGGTGGTCGTGGCACTGGCCTGCGGCGCTGTCGCGTCCGGCCAGACGCCCGCCACGGCTCCCGCCCCGCCCGCCGCCGAGATCCCGGAGGCGCCCGCCGAGACGCCCGCAGAGGCGCCGGCCGAAACGGAGACCCAGCCGGCCGCGACCGCCCCGGCCGCCGCCGACGTCTTCCACACGGACGCGCTGCAATTTGACGAGGCAGTATTTGACCTGACGTTCGAAGCCCAGGCCGACCAGCGCGACGTGCGGTACGACACGGGCAACTGGTGGCGCGAGCAGAACCGGCAGCGCAACCGTGCCATGCGACTCGAGGAAACAGCGGGACTGCGGACAGCCGGGGTCCTGTTCGACGAGAAGATCGCCCGTTTCGACCTGGCGGGTCGCTTCGGTTTTTCGCAGGAGCGCTTCACCGAGCGTGGCCCCGGCTACGACCTGTCGGAGGACCCCCACGGCGAACTGTACGAATATGATATGAACCTCACTTTGCTGCCGCGCGGCCTGTTCTCGGCGTCCACGTTTGCCAGCCGGCACGACAGCCGGGTCCCCCGCGCGTTCCAGCCCAGCCTGGACCGTACGCTCGAGAAGTACGGCGCCGCGCTCTATCTGAACAGCCCGACGTTTCCGATGCGCCTGACGTTTGAGCATACGTGGGACGAGCTGACCAGTCGCACGCGCTCACTCGAAGACGACGAAAAGCGCGGCGAAGACGCGCTCGGCTACGAAGGCACCTGGCAGATCAGCGACCGGCAGTCGCTCCAGCTCGAATACCAGTACGAGGACACGCGCGAGCAGTATTCCGGCACCCGCACGCGCTACGACACGCAGCGCCATTACCTCAATCTCAACCACATGCTGCGGTTCGGTCCCGACGGACGCAGCTCGTGGGAGACCCTCGCCCGCCTTCAGGACGAGTCGGGCGACATCGCGCGGGACGACAACGAGATCCTCACGCGGTTGCGGCTGCAGCACGCGGACACGTTCTCCACGTTCTACAGCGCCCAGTGGATGAAGGACCGGTTCCACGAACTGAGCACCGAGACGGGCCGCGCCGACATCGGCGCGACACACGAACTGGGCAAGACCCTGGTCACGACCGGCCAGTTCTATGGCCTGCGCCAGAACACGAGCGAGACGGTCGACTTCAACGAATGGGGCGGGCTGGCGAACACCTCGTTCAGCCATGAGCACGACCTCGGCCGGCTGTCCGCAAACCTCTCCTATACCCACACGGCGGTCGATGCCAGCGACGGCGACCGGCGGGGCATCGTGATTGCCGAATCGGTGACATTCCGCGATCCGCTGCCGGCACACCTGGCGCAGCGCGACATCGATTCCTTCACGATCATCGTGACCGACGCCGGTCGGCGGCGCACGTATCTGCGCGGCCGCGACTACTGGGTCATCTCGTATGGGCGCTACACGGCATTGCAGCGCGTGCCGACCGGGGAGATCGCCGATCGCGAGACGGTGCTGGTCACGTACAGCTACCACGTCTACGACGATTACGACGTGAGCCGCGACCGGCTGGACTTCCGGCTCCAGCAGGAGTTCAAGTTCGGCCTGACCCCCTACTACGCGGCCTCCGTCCAGGACGAGGACTACGACCAGGACGATTACCTGCGCTGGCAGCCGCGCAACGTGAACCGCCATCGCCTGGGCGCCACGTTCAAGCAGCCGCGCTGGTCGGTGGGCGCGGAATACGAGTACAACGACGATGCGCTGGACCCCTTCCAGGCCATGCACTGGAACGCCGACGTGGTGCTCCTGCAGCGTGCCCGGCACCAGCTCGACGCGAAAGCGACCTTGTCGCGCTACTGGTTCGAGGGCACGCTCGAGCTGCCCGAGCGCGACACCACGCTGCTGGACCTGGGGACCGCCTACCGCTACCTGCTCGGCCGCGGGCTTGAGGCCACCGCGGGCGCGATGTATCGCTACGAGGACGATTCGCTGTACGGGCTCACGCACGGCGTGGACCTCTCCGCGGCCCTGGAATGGCGGATCGGCTACTTCTCGCTCCGCTTCGAGGCGGAATACGACCTGCTCAGCCTGCCCGATTCGCGCGACGAGGGCGCCTCGTTCTGGGTGAAGCTGAAGCGCGAGTTCCCGCTCGTTTCGAAGGGCGCCCTGTGAACACCCCGCGTACGAGCGCAGGGCACCAGGCGTTCCGGCAGCGCCCGGCGGCGTTGCGCGCAGCGCTGGCCAGCGCGCTGCTGGTCGTGCCGGCGCTGCACGGCTGCGCCGGTCCGCCCGGTCCGATCTTCCCCGCCGTGCACCCCGCGCTGGTCTGGCCTGCACCGCCCGACGTGCCGCGCATCCGCTACCTCGGCGCCTTGCGCGGCCCGGCCGATCTGGGGATGCGCCCGCGCGGCATGGAAGCGGTCCGCCAGGTCGTCGGCGGCAAACGCGAGATGATCGCCTTCGCCCGCCCGACCGCCATCGCGGTCGCCGGCGAACGCGTCTACGTGGCCGATCTCGGCCTCGGCGCCGTACACCTGCTCGACCTGCAAGCGCGGGAGTATCGCCTGCTGCGCGGCGGAGAGGCCGAGCCGCTCGAGATCCCGATCGACCTGGCCGTCATCGAGGAGAACCTCCTGGCCGTGGTGGACCGCGGCCGCGCCGCGCTCGAGATCTTCGACCTCGCGGGAAACTGGCGCCGCACGCAGCGCCTGCCGGAGATCACCGCCCCGGTGGCCATCGCCTGGGACGCCGCACAGCGACGCACATGGGTGGCCGACGCGGCTGCCCATGCCTGTTTCGGCCTGACCGGGCTGGAGCAGGTCTCCGCCCGCGTGGGCGCGCCCGGAAGCGCGCCGGGCCAGTTTCACTATCCGCGCGGACTGGCGTGCCAGGCGGACGGAACGTTGATCGTCGCCGACTCCATGAATTCGCGGGTGCAACTGTTCGATGCGGCCGGGCAGGTCCGGGCCGCATTCGGCCAGCGCGGCGACGCGGCGGGCGACTTCGCGGGGCTGCGCGACGTGGCCGTCGATGCGGCGGGTCACATTTATGCGCTGGACAACCAGTTCGAAAATGTGCAACTTTTTGACGCGCAGGGCCGCTTGCTGCTGGCCGTGGGCCAGGGCGGTGCGGGCCGCGGAGAGTTCGCGTTGCCCGCGGGCATCACGATCGATGGCCGCAACCGCCTGTGGGTCGCCGACAGCATGAACCGGCGCGTGCAGGTTTTCGAAATCCTCCCGGAAGGTGCGACGTCATGAAGACCACCCTGCTGCTGGCGGCGCTGCTGCTGCTGCTGGCCACTGCGCGGGTTACGCGGGCCGATGAAAGCGTGGTGGGCTCGCCGCACGACCTGTCGGTTTTCGGCCCGGGACCCATCCGGGCCGTGGAAGAATCACAGGTCTGCATCTTCTGCCACACTCCCCACAACGCCAGCCCGGCCGCCCCGTTGTGGAACCGGCACAGTCCGACAGCGTACTACCGCATCTATCGCAGTGCCACGACCGAGGCGCGCGTCGACCAGCCCGGCCCCGCCAGCCTGCTGTGCCTGAGCTGCCACGACGGCAGCCTGGCCCTGGGCCTGACGCTGGATCGACCGCTCACCGATCCGATTCCCATGAATCACCCCTACATTCCGCCCGGGCTGACCAACCTGACCAACGATCTGTCCGACGACCACCCGGTGGGATTCCGCTTCGACCGCGCGCTGTCCAACCGCGACCCGCAGCTCCGCGCGCCGCAGCTCGTCGACCATCGCGTGCCGCTGGGTCCGCGCGGCGAGCTCGAGTGCACCGCCTGTCACGATCCGCACAACAACGAGCTGGGCAACTTCCTGCGCATCACCGAGCTGGAGGGCGCCCTGTGCCGCACGTGCCACGATATGCGCGGCTGGGAATTGTCCTCCCACGCCAACAGCCCGCGCTCGGTACCGGTCACCGCCACCACCGGCGAGCAGCTCCCGTTCCGCTCGCTCGCGGACAACGCGTGCGCCTCGTGCCACGTGTCGCATACCGCGCCCTACCGCACGCACCTGCTGCATGACCAGGAATCGCGCCTGTGCCTGGATTGCCACGACGGCATCGCGGGCAAGAACCTGCACGCCGTCATCAACCAGCATTCCGGCCACCGCATTCATACGCTGGTGGACCGCAGCGAGCCGCCCGAGCGCCGGTGGTCGCTGGCGCACACGGTCGAATGCACCGATTGCCATAATCCTCACGCGGCGGCGCCGTCCTTGCTCCGCGGCGCGCCGTCCATCGCGCAGAGCGGCCCGCTGGTGCCGCCGGCGCTGCGCGAGGTGCCGGGCATCAGCCTCACGGGCCTGCCGGTCACGACCGCGCGCTGGTACTACGAAGTGTGTTTCCGCTGCCACGCGGATACGCCGGTGCTCGTAGCGGATCGCATCATCCGCGACCAGGACTCTCTGGGGAACGTGCGCCGGCAGTTCCTGCCCACCGCCGCCTCGGCGCACCCCGCGGCCTACCCCGCCCGGCACACCGGCGAGGTGCCCAGCCTGGTCGCCGAGCAGCGCACCCGGAGCTTCGTGAGCTGCCAGGACTGCCATAACAACCCCGACAGCTCCGACGAGGGCGGCGGGCAGGTGAATGGTCCGCACGGCTCGCGCTACGACTTCCTGCTCGTCGATCAATACGAGACACGCGACTTCACGCTCGAATCTCCGCAATCGTATGCCCTCTGCTACCGCTGCCACGACCGCAATTCGATCCTGAATGACGAGAGCTTCCCGCTGCACAATGTGCATGTCGTGCGCGGCCGTTCCCCGTGCAGCGCCTGTCATACGGCCCACGGCGTGAGCGGCAGCCCGTCGCAGCACGGCCATCTCATCAATTTCGACCTGGCGATCGTCGGCGGCCAGCGCTTCTACGTGGATACCGGCCGCCTGAGCGGCTCGTGCACGCTGACGTGTCACGGCGTCAATCACGTCAACTTCACGTACGCGCCCTGAACGCGGCGCGGCGTAACACGGAAGTCAGCGCGGCGGCGTGGAAAACGACGGCCGCGTCACCTATGGATTGATCGTCGGGTGTGGGCCGCGTCCACGGTCGGGCACAAGGGCTGTGCCCGCGCCCGCGATGCCTTGTCGCGGGTGAACGGCACGGCCTGGTGGTCGAAGGAGGACCTCGTTGAACGCTGCGCGGCCCCCCGGGTTCGGTACGTATGCGCTCCGTCTGATTTGCACGTTCTGGGGGGCGCTGCTCGCCCTGCTCGTCCCGCTGGCCCGGGCCGACGAGTCAGATATCGCGTTCGAGAAGAGTGCGCTGGGCGCCGCCACGCTGGCACACCCTACCAGCCTCCAGTTCGGCCCCGACGGCCGGCTGTACGTTGCCGAGCAGGAAGGCCTGATCAAGATCTTCACCGTGCAGCGCATCGCCGCGGATGACTATGTCGTTACGGCCACCGAGACGCTCACGCAGATCCAGAGCATTCCCAACCACAACGACGACGGCACCCCGGCGCCCGGCGTCACGCAGCGCCAGGTGACGGGACTGCTCGTCACCGGCACGGCCGATGCAGTCGTGCTGTACGTCACGTCGTCCGACCCGCGCATCGCCGTCGGCGAGGACAGCGGGCTCGACACGAACTCGGGCGTCGTCTCACGGCTCACGCAGGTCGGCGCGAGCTGGCAGCGGCTCGATCTCGTGCGCGGCCTGCCGCGCTCCGAGGAAAACCACTCCCTGAACGGCATGCAGCTCGATTCCGCGACCAACACCTTGTATGTCTGCGCGGGCGGCAATACGAACATGGGGGCGCCGTCGAACAACTTCGCCTACCTGCCCGAATACGCGCTCTCCGCGTGCATCCTCGCCATTGACCTCGATGACATCGGCGAGACGACCTACGACCTGCCGACGCTCAATGACCCCGACCGGCCGGACAGCGGCCCCGGCGGAGCCGACGAGAACGATCCCTTCGGCGGCAACGACGGCGTGAACCAGGCAATCTGGGACCCGTCGGGGCCCGTCCAGGTTTACGCCACGGGCTTTCGCAATGCCTACGACGCGCTGCGCCACAGCAACGGCAAGCTCTACGCCATCGACAACGGGCCCAATGCCGGCTGGGGCGGCCCCCCCATCGGCGAAGGTCCGGCGGGCAACTGCACGAACGAGCCGAACGACAGCGGCAGCGCCCGCCTGCCGGACGGATTGCAGTACATCGACGCCCCCGGGTACTACGCGGGACATCCGAACCCCACGCGCGCCAGCCAGGACAACCAGTTCGCCGGTCAGAGCCCCGTGCCGTTCGACAACCCGCTCGAGTGCGACTACCTGGAGCCGGGCGTGGCCAACGGCGCGCTGTGCACCTGGAACTCGTCGGTCAACGGCATCTGTGAGTACAAGGCCTCGAGCTTCGGCGGCGCCATGCAGGGCAACATCCTGGCCGCGGCCTGGAACACGAACTCGGTGCAGCGCGTCGTGCTGAACCCCGACGGCAGCGCGGTCGAGCTGGTCCAGACACTCTTCCCCAACACGGGCGGCTACCCCCTCGACGTCGTGGCGCGCGGCAACGCTGACACGTTCCCCGGCACGATCTGGGTGGCCGACTACCTCGAAGAAGTGATCTGGGTCTTCGAGCCGCTCGGCGAAACAGGCTGCACCGGCGCCGATGACTGGGACCTCGACGAGGATCTCGACGGTTACCCGAACGCCGACGAGCTGGACAACGAAACGAACCCGTGCTCGGCCGGCAGCGTACCGCCCGATGCCGACGACGATTTCCTCTCTGATCTGAACGATCCCGATGACGACAACGACGGACTCGGCGATACGACGGACCGCTTCGCGCTGGACCCCGCGAACGGCTCAGGCACCTTCATGCCGCTCAGCTACGGCTGGTCCACCGGCGACCCGGGCTTCGGGCTCTTCGGCATGGGCTTCACCGGGCTGATGACGAACGGCGCCGATTACCTCGCACTGTACGATCCCGCGCAGGTCATTCCCGGCGGGGCCGCCGGCAAGTTGACCGTAGTCGCCGTGCCCCCGGGCGACGCGTACCAGGCGCTGAACACGCAGGAATACGGCTTCCAGTTCGGCGTCAACGTCGCCGGGGCCGCCGCCCCGTTCATTGCCCGCGTGCGCCTCGAGTCGCCGTACTTCAATGGCCAGACGCCGCAGAACCATCAGTCGTTCGGACTCTTCATCGGGTCGGGCGACCAGGACAACTACCTCAAGCTCGTGCTGGCCGCCAACAGCGGCGCCGGCGGGCTCCAGGTCCTGCGGGAACAGTCGGGCGCCGCGACACAGGCCATGTACGCGCGACCGGTGCTGGATTCCACGAACCTCGACCTGCTGCTTGCGGTTGACCCGGCCGCGGGAACCGCGCAGCCGGCGTTCGCTGTCCACGGTGGAGCTGCTGAAATGCTCGGATCGCCGATTACGTTGAGTGGTGCACTGCTGAACGCTGTCCGCTCCGTCCTGGCCGTCGGCCTGATCAGCACGTCCAACGGCGCTGTGCCGTTCGACGCGACCTGGGATTTCATCGAGCTGCTGCCCGCAGCGTCGGCGGGTCCGGCCGCGCTCGTGACGATCGATCCGCCCGGCAGTGACATCGACGGCAGCACGTACAGCAGCGGGTCGCTGCTCATCCGCAATGACTCGGCGGGCGTGCAGAAGATCGTCAGCCTGACGCTCGATTTGCGCAGCGCGCTGCTGCCGGACGTGGTCTTCGATCCCTTCGGACTGGCCGGCGATACGCTGGGAAAGGACTTTACGCCCGATGCCGGCGCCTATGCGACCGGGCTCGTGAGTGGGGTGTTTTCGTCGCCGCACGACGACGGCTTCGACGTCCTGACCATCACGTTTGACGACTTCGATCCGGAAGAGGTCTTCACGTTCAGCCTCGACATCGATCCGAGCAGCATTCGCGGCGCTGCGCAGCCCGGGCCGCATGAGTCCGGCAGCGTCTCGGGGCTCGAACTGGCCGGCACGACCGTGACGGTCAACTTCGACGCCGGCGGCGCGCTGACCAGCCGGAGCTTCCGTCTGCCGTCATCGCTCGATGGATCCGGCGCCGCCGTGCAGGGCGCACTGCCGCCTGAACCGACCATCGAGGTGCTCGGCGTCGACGATTCGCCCACCACGGTCGCGGAGCCGGCGCAGACCGTGCGCGTCCACGGACCGGCGGACGCGGCCGTGCGGTTGCTCGTGGCCGAAGGCGGCCTGTTTACGACCGGCGTGCCGGGCGGCGGCTGGGACCTGGATCCCTTCGAGGCGAACACGCTTGTCGCCGTGGCCGAGCACGAAGCGACCCTCGGCCCGGCGGGGTACGCCGACATCCCGATCACGCTGACGCACAGCGAGGTGCACGCCGGGATCAACTTCCTGGCGGCGTGCCTGGTGGATGCGGCCGGTGCGACGGGCCCGGCGTCTCCCGTTTTCGTGCTGCGGCTCTCCGACGTGCCCGAGCTGACCATCACGCCGCCCGGCATGGACCTCGGGGCCGTCGTCGTGGGCGAAATCGAAACGCGGCCGCTGCTGCTGGTGAACACGGGGTTCGGTGATGTGCAGATTTCCGGGCTCGCGCTGGGCGGCAGCGCCTCGTTCAGCCTGCTGGATCCGCCGAGCCTGCCGGTTACGCTGGGCAGCGGGGATCCCGGCCTGGAGCTGACCGTGGCATTTGCGCCGGCGGACGCAGGCCCGGCCGACGGCGTGCTCACGATCATTCATAGCGCACCCGGTTCCCCCGGCACCGTCCCGCTCACGGGCAGTGGGATCAGCAGCGAGCCGGGCGCGGTCGTGCTCTACCGCGTGAATGCCGGCGGCTCGGCCGTTGCGGCGCTGGACGGCTCGTCGCCGTCGTTCTCCATCGACACCGCGGCCAGCCCCTCGCCCCACGTGAACGCCGACGAGACGGGCAACATGACCTTTACGACCACCGCGGAGATCGCGCGCGGCCCGACGGTCCCGGCGCATGTGCCGATGACGCTGTTCAAGAGCCAGCGCTGGGATCCGCCCGGCGCGCCGGAAATGGAGTGGGACTTCCCGGTCCCGGCGCCCGCCGACCTCGAGGTCCGCCTGTTCTTCGCCGAGATCTTTGACAGCATCACCGGGCCCGGTCAGCGCGTCTTCACGGTCAGCGTCGAAAATGGCGCCGCCACGCTGACGGTTGATCCGTACGCGGAAGCCGGTTTTCGCGTGGGACTCATGCGCTCGGCCGTCGTCACCGTGAACGACGGAAACCTCGACCTCGATCTGCTGCACGTCTCAGAAAACCCGGCCTTGCAGGGGATCGAGATCGCCGAACTGTCCGCTTCGCCGGTGCCGCTGAGCTTCGTGCCCGCCGGCGTGGACTTCACGCTGGTGGCGGGCGAAGGCAGCGCCTCGGCCACGGCCCTGGTGGCCGCGGCGGACGGCAGCAGCCCGCTTGTACAGCTCGCGGCCATGGACCTGGCCACCGGCGAGCCCGCCACCTGGATCGTGGCGCCGGACAGCGTGGCGGCCGGTGCGGCGTTCGAAGTGATCGTCTGGGCCGCGTTCCTCCCGGCGGGCCAGTACGGCGCACGTGTGATCGGGCTGGCAGACGGTTACCTGCCCACCGAGCTCGAGGTGGTGCTGACGATCGCGGAGTCGCCGCTGCCGGGTGATCTGAACTGCGACGGCGCGGTGAATGCGTTCGACATCGACGCCTTCGTGCTGGCCCTCTCGGACCTGACGCTCTACGAGCAAACGTATCCCGGATGTGACCGGCTGGCCGGCGACCTCGACGGCGACGGGGACCTGACCTCGTTCGACATTGACCCCTTCGTGGCCGCCCTGTTTGATTTCCAGCTCAAGGCCAGGCGGCACGGTCGCCGCGCGGAAATCCACCGCGGTAGGGTGCGGCGAACCCGATCGGACTCCGCAAACCAGCCAGGCCGTCTCAGCCGCCGACCAGAGCAGGCAGGAACGCGGCCAGCATGTC